>DASWUO010000032.1:0-7710 GCA_036401615.1 Bacilli bacterium
TGCCGACCCTGTTTGTAAACGGTGAGTTGAAAATTGATTTTGAAAAACGTCGTGTTTTTTTGTCAGATGTGGAAATACACCTAACACCCATTGAGTATAATCTGATGACACTAATGGCAAAATATCCGGGAAAAGTTTTAACTCATAAATATATACTCAACGAAATTTGGGGAGCCTTTTCGGGACATGATACGCAATCACTCCGGGTTTTCATGGCGAATATACGCAGAAAAATTGAGAAAGATCCGGCGCAACCGAGATATATAGTGACAGAGGTTGGTGTAGGATATCGTTTAATGGATGAATAGAAAATAATTAGTATGAAGCCTCGTAAATACAAGGGCTTCTTTTTTTTGAAATCTTAACAACTTCTTTATACAAATTACCCTATTCTTAACACCATCTATATACGCTTTTTGATATCATATTAACCATGTTATTATTCGGCCCTTTAAGAATTGAAAAACGATTATTAGGAGAACACTGAAATGAAATATATATATTCTCATTTAACACCTCCAAGAATTTTAGTCCTTGGATTTGCGTCTATTATTTTTATCGGATCTTTATTACTGTCCCTACCCATTGCTTCAGTCAACGGAACCTCTCTTCCTTATATTGACGCTCTTTTTACGGCAACCACGGCAACTTGTGTAACAGGACTCGTTGTAGTGGATACCGGAACCTACTTTACCTTATTTGGTCAAATTGTTATTCTGATTCTCATTCAGGTTGGTGGGTTGGGTTTTATGACCATGGCAACTTTATTTGCTATTTTTTTGAAAAAGAAAATATCCCTTCGCGAGAAGTTAATTTTACAAGAGGCTTTAAATCAGTTAAGTATGGAAGGAATTATTAGGTTAATCCGTAAAGTAGTGATGTATTCACTTATAATCGAAACGATCGGGGCAACTTTATTTGCTATAAGATGGTCGTTTGATATGAGTTTTGGAAAAGCCGTTTATTTCGGTATTTTCCATGCTGTATCTTTATTTAATAATGCCGGGATGGACTTGCTTGGAGAGTATAGAAGCTTGACAGGATATGTTTCCGATCCGATTATCAACATTGTTGCAACTTCCTTGATTATTTTAGGCGGATTAGGATTTGTAGTCTTGTCTGATTTGATTGACTATAAAAAAATCAAACGGCTTTCTTTGCATACTAAAGTGGTGTTAAGCACAACGGGGGGATTACTACTCATCGGAACTATTGTTATATTTATCTTTGAATTTACAAACATAAAAACGTTAGGTTCATTAAATATGACAGGAAAAATATTCGGATCTTTCTTTCAGTCCGTTACTCCCAGAACAGCTGGGGCCAATACCTTAGACATTGCAGGGTTAAGACAAGCTACGCAGTTCTTTATTATCTTGCTCATGTTTATCGGAGGATCACCTGGATCAACAGCAGGGGGAATTAAAACAACAACCTTTGCCATATTAGTTGGCGCTTTATTGGCCATGTATCGTGGAAAAGAAGATATAACGATGTTTCACTTCCGATTGGCTAAAGAACGGATTTATAAAGCACTATCTTTGACTATTGTTGCGCTTTTGTTAGTGATTTCTGTATCCATGGTCTTGTCTGCTACACAGGATTATCCTTTTTTAATGATATTGTTTGAAACCACTTCAGCCTTTGGAACCGTCGGTTTATCCATGGGACTTACTCCGCATCTTACGGTCCTCGGTAAAATATTAATTATTCTTACGATGTTTGCTGGACGCTTAGGTCCTTTGACGATGGCTTATGCTTTGGGCAATACAAAGGAAAAAACGCTATATCGTCACCCTGAAGGAAAAGTCATTATAGGATAATCAATAATTCAAGGAGACTGATTACATGGAAACTGAAATCTCGATCCAAATACATCACATACTTTTTTTGTTTATCATGATATTAAGTATTGGCATGATCTCTGGAAAAATCTCCATTTTGTTCAAGATCCCTGATGTGGTTCTATTTATTGTGGCTGGAATCATTATAGGACAAGGTTTACAATTAATTAACGAAGAAAGTGCTTCTCTCTACAATCAATTTATATTAGTCGTGGGGGCTGCGCTAATTTTATTTGATGGCGGTAGAAATATCCGTTTATCCGGTCTCAAAAAAGTATGGCTAACGGTTACTCTTCTTAGTATTCCTGGTGTAATGGTTACGATTGCTGTTATTGGTTTTGCTGCACATTATTTGTTAGGCATTCCCTATTTATATGCTTTTCTGTTAGGTTCCATCATAGCCTCAACCGACCCGGCTTCGATTATACCGGTATTCAAACAGGTTAAGATTAGACCGAAAGTTAGAGAAACCGTAGAAAGTGAGTCCGCATTTAATGATGCAACGGCTTCGATTATGACCTTTACTATCCTTGCTATCATTCTTAAAGAACAAAAATTTTCAATCACATCTAGTCTTTTTGACTTTTTTAAAACGGCCGGTGGAGGCATTCTTGTCGGATGTTGTTTGGGTTATCTGATTTCTATATCAGTTGCCCATTTGAAACTTGGATTTCTAAGGGACTATACAACAATTGCTATGATTGTTACTGCTCTTTCAACTTATTTAATTGGGGATTTTCTGGATGTCAGCGGTCTTATGGCCACCTTTACTGCGGGTTTAATCTGGGGTAATTCCGCCCGTTTTGGCTTGCATATGCATGACAAGTTAAACGAAATGGGTCATTTTTCGGAGAATATAACGGTGATAATGAGAATGCTGATTTTCATTCTCTTAGGTAGTCAAGTTGACTTTTTAATTATATATGAATACCTTTGGCAAAGTCTTGGGTTAATTCTTTTGCTTATGTTTGTGGCTAGACCTCTAACCGTGTTTCTTTCTACTTGGCCTGACTGGAAGGCACAATGGACATGGAAGGAATTATTATTTATGTGCTGGGTCAGGGAAACCGGAGTTATCCCGGCAGCTTTAGCTGGAGTTATTTTGGGAATGGGAGTTAAACATGCAGATATCATTTCATCTGTCACCTTCATGGCCATTTTATTAACGATTTTGATTCAAGCAAGTACCACAGCTTATGTAGGGCGTAAACTAGGTATTGTTGAAAATATTCCTTCTTCGACAAAACAAGAATAATAAATTACTGACGTCCCACATGATGTTTGGGAAATGGCCGTAAATGCGGCAGAGAGGGTTCAAAAAAAAGTTAGTGTTTATAATTTAAGATCCCTAGGAAGACTTTAAGTAGGGAATTATTAACGGCAAGCTTTCTGCAACTTTGAACATAAATAGCTTAAAACCATTTTGAATATATTTTTCTAAACGGTTTTATTGTTTATCTGTTTGCTAATTGGTCTCGATCTGCTGCTTGCGGTGGTTGTTCTAACCAACCATTCTCAATCATAATATTAACCCCATCCTCAGCAAAATGGGAAATTTCCGCTGTTAGTCGAATATAAATGGCTGCCAAATCATGTCTATGGCTTACACCAACACTTCTGCCATAATGTGCAATTCCTGCGGCATTTAAAGTTGCCGTATGAAACATGATGAGTTTATCCGAAAAAGGGGAGTAAGTTGAATCTGTAGGCAGTGTATCCCATGCACTTGCAGAAGGAAGATATTCTTTACTTAATAATGAACCAAAAATCTCAACATGTTTATCGGAGATATTTCTTCCTCGTGCCATATAACCACGAACTTGTTGAGACTTAGCCACTTGACTTAATCCCATGAGAAAGGATCGACCTAACTGATTCTGTATTAGATTAAAATAAATATTGGATATCTCGATTGCATTTAAGGGTCTGTGGTTACCAAACAATCCTTCTAAATAATTTTTCTTTTGAATGTATTCCACTTTTTTAGCTTTAGGAATATAGGGGGCTCTAATGAAAGTTCCTTTTCTTAACATGACCTCGGTTGATTTGTTGAGTAATCTTGCCGATTCACTTAAACATTCTGTAAAGTATTCACATATATCCAATCGAGAGCAATTCGATAAACTCTGTGCGTAAAATTCCATACCAATTTTTCCTACATTTTGAATGTAGAAAAGGTAAAAATCATCGGTAAATAAACGAGGGACTTCGTTATTTAAATCAGTTGTTAATGAGAAACCATCTGGTATAGGGTGTTGTTCCTCGTTAAAAAGAGCTTTTATTTTTTGTACATGTACTTCAGATAACTTCAAGGCAAATTCGATGATAGAACGAATTTGTTCATCTTCAACATGGGCTAAATAAGAACTAAGTGTACAAATGGCAGCCGTGTCACTCATATAATTAGTCCAAAGGTTTGCAATTTCCGAAGATGCCAAATTTATTTTATGTTCGGTCTGCGGTGCATTTTGATTTTCCGTTAAAGTAGACATAAAGTTCCCCCTAATATGTATCCTGCGTTAGGATTAAAATGCCCCTACAAAAGGGAATTATTCATAATCTGTAGTACCCTTGTATGAAAATGGGGTCAATAAACTGTTGCCACTCCCATCGCTAAGTCCCAATCCTTACATGAGATTTATAATGTCTAGCGTTATTATCATTCGTATAATTCTGCATGTTAAATCTCTATTAGCTCCATTTAAAGGGCGCACTTTATATTCAAGGCATTTCCATTTGAATCAGTTTATTAACATAATGTTTACCTATTGAGGTAACAATAATATGTAAATAGCAAGGAAGTAATACGTGCATGGAAAAAAAGCCTTCAACTGAACATAAAATTAAATTTACTTCTGCCGAAATTGCCAATCTGTGGACAAGTTATATGAATGACTCCATGGCTATCTGTACGGTTGGATCTTTTCTAAAGCATGTTGAAGATATTGAAATTCGTTCAGTCTTGGAATTATCAATGCAGTTATCACAAGCCCACATTAAAAAATTGGAATCCTTTTTTTTAGAAGAGAATCTCCCGATTCCGGATGGATTCTCTGAAGAGGTTGATGTGAATCAAGATACACCCCGATTGTTTACGGATGATTTTTATATCTTCTATATTCAAAATGTAGGTAAAGGTGGCTTAGTGACGTATAGTTTAGCTTTATCTAATAGTTCCCGATTAGACCTGTGCGAGTTTTTTACCGAGTGTTTAATTGAATCAACAAAGTTATTTAATAAAACAACGGAGATTATGTTAGAGAAAGGAAATTTTATCAGAGCTCCGTATATCCCTGATCCTCATAAGGTCGAATATGTTCACAAACAAAGTTATCTTGCCGGATTGTTAGGACCTCAAAGACCTTTAAACGTTGTAGAGATCTCAAATATTTATTTTAATTTGATTCAAAATCAGTTAGGTCGAAGCTTAATCATGGGTTTTAGCCAAGTAGCAGAATCTAAACAAGTTCGTGATTTTTTCGTTCGGGGCAGAAATATTTCAGATAAACATGTAGAAGTTTTTGGCTCCATATTAAGTAAAGAATATCTCCCATCCGCCAGTTCTTGGAGTACTCTTCCAACAGATTCCACCATTGCCCCATTTTCAGATAAATTGATGATGTTCCAAGTTCTTGCCTTGAATGCAGCGGGTATTGGTAATTACGGAGTAGGAATCGGATTTAGTGCAAGAAGCGATATGGGAGCAACTTACGTTCGACTTGTTGCTGAAATAATGAAATTTACAGAGGATGGAGCCAATATTATGATTGAGAATGGTTGGCTAGAAGAGCCCCCACATGCTGTAGACCGAGATAAGTTAGCGGAAGTTAGATAGATGGGCAGTAAATAAACTTCTTAGAGGATCAGTTATTTACTACTAACGGCCGAATTCTTACCAGCATGGTTGGAGTTTAATTTGGTCATTTGTTTTTGATCTTACACTTTTTCCATTGATTCGTCTTCACTACAGAAAACCTTTGCTCACATATGGAATATCCATTCTATTGTGTGTTTTCTGGGTATGGTTATTCGATGTACCTGTGGATGTTCCCATAGAGAAAAGAAACGGTTAAAAATTATCATACCTGTTAGTATAAGGTCGGTCTGAATGAAATCAATTTTAACAAGCCTCCACGTTTTCATGCCTGAAATGTTTTTACTTCTAATTTATTTTTATTCTTTCAAAGAATGTCAGTAAATTACAATGCAAATCCAGTACAGGGAATTCATGTGTTCCCCATGCCGTTTCTTCTACAACAGTTGTTGGATTATAAAGAACTCCACTCCTTTTATATTCAGCAAACAGGTTATCTATCTTCAATACTTCAATTCTACAACTGGAAGTCCCTGCAAGGAAACTTTCGGCTCCACTAAAGATTGGTTTGATAAACATAAATATACTTCGAAGTTTCCAACTTTTATCGCAAGCAGCCCATAGATGAATTTCAACTTCATCACGAATTAACTTGGCAAACCCTGAGTCTTTATATTGAACAATAAAACCAAGTTTGATTTCATAAAACATAACCGCTTTCTCGATATTTTTGACTGGGAGAGCTGGAATAGCTTTTATCATTTTCATTACCACACACGCCTCGTATTATAAATTTTAGTTCCTCTGTGATTACAAGCCAATACTTTAAGTTAACCCCAAAAAACAAATCCATATTTCATATTTCAACCGAAAGAAGGAATTTCATTCCGTTCAGATTCAATGCATGCTTGGATCGCCGATGGCGATGGGTTATGCTTCTTTTTTCTGCCAAGAAGAAATGTAGGTTCTACATCAGTATAGAACCTTTTTCAACATAGTTCTATATAAAGATCGGACTTATACTTTTTTAAATCAGGCATTAGACTTTAGTAGAGGGCGCACTCAAAAAACATCATTGTTTTATGAGAGGAGAATTCGATGGGTGAAAAAAAACCGAAACATCTGACTCAATGTAGAGGGATTCGTGAGTCCAAATCGGTTATACAGGATGCCCAAAAGAGAAAAGAGGATCGACATTCCTTGCGTTATTATGAAGAATTAATGAAACATGATGCCCACTGTAAGGTGGGGGGACGCATACGGCAGCGGGGGTGGGGAAGATAAATGGAAGGACAATCGCCTTACGGGTTGATAGAGTCATGGCTACTGTCGTATAGCAAATGGAAAACCAAAATTGAAGCACTTCAATTTCAGTTAATGCATATTCCCGGCTTGACGCAACGTTTCGAGCTTGCAGCGATTCATGGAAAAGGGCAGAAAAATGAAGCCATACTCCATGAGGTCATGAAGCGGACGGAGATTCAAGACCATGAACTCCCAGTACTTGAAAACCGAATACATCTTCTCGATATCTCTTTCAAGGTTCTTACTCCTAAAGAAAGAGAATTGGTTCAAATCAGATATTTGAATCAACTGGCCAGCTCCCTGACCATGGAATACCTTAACATGTCTCCAAAGGTGTACTACCGCAAAAGAATAAAAATACTGAACATGATTTACGAAGCGATGGGGAGAGAAAAGTGTTTGAGTGTGTTTGAAGATCATAAAGTAGAATCATAGTTTCCGGGAGGCATGTTTACAAACGTGTCTCTTTTCATTTAATTATAAACAGCCGGGAATGTTTAACGTTAGATGATTCCTGTAAGATTGAGCAGGAATTGAGGGCAAGGTGTCACAAAAAGGATACAAAAAGGAAAGGCAACGGGCAATGAAAGGGGAGAAAAAAGGGATAAAAAAGACAGGGAAAAGGGGTCGAAAAGGGCAGAGAATCCTGTTAATCTGGTATCATGGCACAAATGGGACAGGAACTCAAACTTGATAACTTGTTCTACTAATATTTTCCGGGAAGGGAGAGGAGTTTCCAAAAGAAAA
>DASWUO010000033.1:0-7277 GCA_036401615.1 Bacilli bacterium
CCTAACGAGGATCGGTGATTCTCCGTTAGAGCATAACTTTGCAATAACTAATGGGATCACAGATTTAGGACAAATATCATGGCAGTTTCGCTCTTGAAGTTGGCATTATTATGCAATCACCCGATATAAAACCTATATAAAGCACATAATTTAGTGTGAAATGGTTCGATTAAACACTCGGTCGATTTAAGATTGCTTTATCAATAATGACTGAATTATTTTCTATTCCAACCAGAAACCACCTTGGCTCCCTTTTATTCTTAGGTATTGTGTGCATCTCAAATTCTGATTTTAATCCTTTCTGAATAATCAATTCCCATGTATCCTACGGACTCATAAAATCTTCTCCATTCTTTTCGAGCATAGGCGATAGTTTCTTCTTTGTCCTATAAGGTACCTTGGCGGATGGAACTACTGTTGATGAATCATCTAGATGCACATCTTGATCGTCAAAGAAGATATGAGCTCCAAAAGCCTCTAGAACCCCTTTCTTTTTTGCCCCTCCTAAAAAGAAGGCTTCATCAATTCGTACACCCCAGTATCTTAATGTAAGTATCACCCTCTTATGGGCAGGTGTATTTCTTGCTGTAACTAGAGCTGTTCGAATTGGATTCCCGTCATGACCAAATTCCTTTTGTAAGAAGGATATAGTTTTTAATAATTTAGCAAATGGCCCTTCGGGAAGCGGTTTCTCCGCATTTTTCTTCTCGTGTTCTAAAAAAGCAGGTAATCCTTGTTTTTTATATATTTCTTCTGATTCATCGGAAAATAGAACTGCATCTCCATCGAAAGCTATCCTAATCTCTGAGGCAAGATTTTCAGCGTATGAGGTATCGGTTTTAATAATAAATCCTGCGGCAACCCCTGCATCTATAGAGGCTTGTACGTCCGTTTCATCTGACGATAAGAAGAGGTCGACATCAAAAGCTTTCAGATAAGGAACTAGAGATCTACCGCTGGTAAGTGCTGCACGAGAAATATCAAGCCCATAATGTTCTAATGAATTGAATATTCTAAGACTAGTATCAGCATTATTCCTAGACATAATAATAACTTCAGTTTTCCTCTTTCCTTTAATAAGTTCATTTAAGCGAAGAATCCCTTTAATTAGCCCAAATGCGATACCTGGTTTAAGGATTTTGTTTTCGTTTTCTATTTGGTATTTTGAAAAAGCTTCAAGACCCTGAGTTTGAAAAATTTCATCTTCTTCAGAAAGTTCGAAAAGAGCTCTTGATGAAACACCGATCACTAGATAATTTGTCAGGTCATAAGCCATGGTTATACCTCTCACTTCGTTGTGGTAAAATAAGAATTTCTCTGATAATCTAGTTATATGACATATTATTACATAAAAAGTCAAAATAATATATCCCAGTATACTAAAGAAGAGGTGATTGAGTGCTGTGTCATCATAGTAGTGAGGATTATCCGATTTCATTCGTAACATTACAACCCAGAGATTTAGTACATATGAAGAAAGCTGCTGGTTGGCAGCGTGGATTTAATTGAGGTATACTTAAGTTAAAGGTGGTGGACTTGATGAAGCAGGATTTAAGGAAACATTCGGCAAGGATCATTGATCGAGCGGCAGATCAACATCATGGACAGTACGTTACTCCAACTATTCCCGGCAATAAAGACAAGGATCAAGCTACTCAATATGCGATTTCAAACATGAAACAACATACAGTCAGAAATTAAGCCTGCTCATTGCAGGCTGTTTTTATTTTACGAAAGGAAAGCTAATATGAACTTTAACGAGTTACAACAATTGGTTAAGCAAAGCCATAATATTGTATTTTTTGGCGGAGCCGGCACTTCCACGGAAAGCGGCATACCCGATTTTCGCTCGGATGACGGATTATTTCACACTCATCATGGTGAACGATCTGCACCGGAAGAAATTTTAAGCCGGGACTTCTTTCTAAAGTACGTTGAAGTATTTTATGATTTCTATAAATCGAAAATGATCTATTCTAATGCCATTCCGAATGAAGCACACTATACTTTGGCTGAGTTGGAAAGGCGCGGGCAATTAAAAGCGGTGATTACTCAAAATATCGACGGATTGCATCAGCTTGCCGGAAGCCAAAATGTCTTGGAACTGCACGGCTCGGTACATCGCAATAGTTGTATCGATTGCAAGACCGCGTATTCTCTTGACCCAATTAGCAATAACATGGAATTGGTACCGAGATGCAATGAATGTGGAGGCATCATAAAACCCGATGTGGTCTTATATCAGGAGAACTTAGACCCCGATATACTTCAGCGAGCCGCATCGTATATTTCTCAAGCAGATGTGCTTATCGTAGCCGGCACATCCCTTACCGTTCAACCGGCAGCAGGTTTGATCCGTGGATATCAAGGGGAGAAATTTATCCTCATCAACAAATCACCAACTCCCTATGATGGACTTGCAAACTTCATCATTTCCGACAGCATTGCCAAAGTCCTTGGGCAGCTAGTTTAAACTACTGAAAATACCGATGGATCAACCTTTTACATGCGCCGGAGCGTTTCTGGCCGTTACAATGGCTATCCGGATACGGGGGAGATACGAAAGCAGGTGTCAAGGAATCCTTGACACCTGCTTTTACTATCTGTTCTCCGGAAGCAAGTACCATATTACTTATTGATTAAAATTTTATGACGAGTTTTTCCTTCCGGCTTCCTATCAACCCGGCTGTGAATCCGGCACATGAATACAAAAAGCACACTTGGTCTAAACCATAAGGTCCAGATCCGAGGTGTGCTTCACGCCCGACGTTATTTTGTTCCCTTATTTTAATTCATAGGAATCTTAATTGCAAACTCATCTTAGTCTATCCCCTACTCCATACGACTCTTGAAAAAGCGCTCCGTAACCTTGTCCTCGATTCCACAACGGCCGCATAACTATTAACTTAAACTGCACCGAACCCCTCGTGCCAATAATCTTGCGAAGTGTTTCCGTGAATGCCTTGGAGCCCGTCGCATAATGGGCGTTATACTCCTATTGCCCTAATTTAGAATTCCAGTACTCGACAAATGTTATGTAACTCTTAATAGAAACAAAAAAGGGGATATGCTGATCTACCCTTAATTTATAAGAATCAACGGATTTAATTCCATCACTATACGCTCTAAAAAGTCTATGATGCCCATCTATTACAATGTACAGATCACAATTAATTTCCGCTTGTATGACAGGAATGGATAGATCAACGGTTTGAGCATGTACTTTATTAATATTGGAAAAAAAAGAATCTGGACTATAATATTTACTAACATCGATCACTGAAGTGCTTATTTCACTCTTGTTATGCTTTATATGCTGTATTAATTTGGTGATATTCCACTCAAAAATACCATGGCGATATGTCTCATCATCATCTATTGACTCTACCGGAATAAAACCTTTGTTTAAAATTAGTATAAGAATCACTCCACCAAGATTTATCATATCCCTAAAATGCAGTTCAAAATACTTGAGGAAGCAACTCCGTAATCGTTTCAAATATATACTAAATTATGCTATAATAACCAAGTACAACTCAACTTGTGGTGATTGGCTCCCTCCGGAAAGGAGGTTGATGCCATGGATACTTTCCAAACGATTGTGGTAATAATAGCATCTGGTAGTTTTCTATTGGCTCTGTTAACTTACATCGATAAACGAAAGTAACCCACCTACAAGCTTGACCGCTACGGTGGGTTACTTTCACTAGGCACTATGGAGGGTTCTCACCCAAGATTGTACAGGAGACAGCTTGCGACTGTCTCTTATTTATTATAATGATACTACAATTATTTTATACTCACAAGGGTGAACAGTCAGTTTTGTATAGATTAATTAGTCCCTTTCTATTAACTACTCCATCCGACTTTTGAAAAACCGCTCCGTGTCCTTATCCTCGAAATACACATAACAGCCCTTCATCCCCCGGGTCAGCAGTACCCGGTAGGTGTTCTTGATCAAATCCTCGAACTTGTCCTTGGATCGCTTAAACACGGTGTCGTACGAATGCACCTTGTTCCCTTCCCATTGTTGCTTATCCAGGTTATAGACAATGTCCTTGCCAATAATCACACCGACGTAGTCGAATTCGAATCCCTGCGCTGTATAAACACAGCCGATCTGGTTCAAACCATTGGGATCATAAGCCCACAGCGATGACTTGGGAATCCCCAAGGCCAACTTGGCTGCATCCGGTTTGGCATTCCAAGGTCTCGTAAAGTCCCCTATCATGACATCCTCTTTCAATGTGCCATCGGTATTCTGATCCGACCATCCCCAGCAAAAGCCCGCCGTCATCCGGCCCGTATTCGTTAGAGCTTGCCTTTCCTTAATCGCATTCTCCAGATTCCACGGGGTATCAAATATCCGAAACTCAAAAGACTCCTTCGTATCCCACAGCACATTGGCCGTCTTTTGCACACCCAGCGTATTATTGATCCAATTCACAAACCCGCCGGAACCGCCGCAGCGGAACTGAGCCTCAAGCTCAAACTCCAAAACCCGGCATTGAAACTTCGTCGCCGTATCCTTTATGTACTTAATCGAACCGATTTCATTTGGTCTCACCATCTGAGCATCATCTATGAAAAATACACTAACCTTAGCAGCCCGGAGGATCTCCTCGCAATCTCATTCTCCACAACGGCCGCATAACTATTAAAATACTTAAACTGCTACCTAAGCACTCGTGCCTTCAACTCTATGACATTATCAGCCGTGAACAAGGGGATAATTCTGTAAAGGTCTTTTAAACTTCTCTTCAAAAATAACGTCATCCGACTAATAAGTATAATTGTGCAAATAAGAGCATGAGTTGAGCTGTACCGGGTTATTGTCCTCATAAAGACAAGAAATAAGAAGACCCGGAATAAAGGACCTTCTTCATACTTCAACCAAATTTGAACAGATTATACTTTTAACAGAATCATTCCATAATCAGCAGTAACGAAATTCATGTCCGAGTCTCTTGAGACCAAAACCAGATTATTTGTAAAGGCAGTGGCAACAATGATGGCATCTGGAGTCTTTAACCTTCTCCCCTTGCTTCTCTGTTCACTTTGGATAGATGCCGCTTTTCTGGCAATAGCCGAATCTACATTTACAATGTGCTTTGGAGAAAACATTTTTTCAGCCACTAGAAATTGATGATGTTTGATTCCGCTTAGCACTTCACATTCCGTGATGGTAGAAAAATATATTTTCATTCTTTGAATTTGTGCTTGCTTCACTAAATCTGTTGCGGAAACCTCGTTGTCGAGAATAGCTATTGCAATATTAGAGTCCAATAGATACCCGGAACGATCGTTGATCACTTACCCCATCCCTCCCGGGATTCCTTGATATGTTCAATCAATTGATTAGCTTCACCCGGTTTTAGGATTCCGGCTACACTTAGAATATCATCAACCGAATAGTCATCAACATCTTCAACGGTTTCTTTCTCCAGATCGAGGATAAGCCTTTTCGTTGTAATGTTATGTTCTGACATAAATTTCTTCAAATCCCTTGCTATATTAGGATGGAGCTTTCGTATATTCGACATTGTGACATCTCTCCTTTAAAAATAAACCTTTTGTTTCATTGTACAATAAAATACCATTAGATTTCCATTTAAGTACTAAAATAATTTTTTTGTCCGAAATACACTACTCCATCCGACTCTTGAAAAAGCGCTCCGTGTCCTTGTCCTCGAAATACACATAACAGCCCTAGGTCCCCGATCGTGACATCCTCTTTCAAAGTGCCATCGGCATTCGGATCCGACCATCCCCAGCAAAAGCCCGCCGTCAGCCGGCCCGTATTCGCTTGAGCCACTTTCTCCTTAATCGCATTCTCCAGATTCCACGGGGTATCAAAAATCCGAAGCTCAAAAGACTCCTTCGTATCCCACAGCACATTGGCCGTCTTTTGCACACCTAGCATATTATTGATCCAATTTATACACCCATCGGAACCGCCGCAGCGGAACTGAGCCTCAAGCTCAAACTCCAAAACCCGGCATTGAAACTTCGTCGCCGTATCCTTTATATACTTAATCAAACCGATTTCGTTCGGCCTCACCATCTGAGCATCATCTATGAAAAATACATTAACCTTAGCAGCCCGGAGGATCTCCTCAATTTGCGGGAGGTAGGACCTCTTCTCCTTAGGGATGTTTCGCTGACAAGCAATTTTACATTAATTCTCTTTTCTCTTTCCAAAATATTTCTTAGTTTCTTGATCAAAATCTGATTCATAGGTGCTATCCTGTTCTACACGAAACTTTTCATATTCCCCGTCTGCAAGCTTCTTGGCTACTTCACTAGACACTACACCTGCATTTGTAAGTACTTCATATTCATTAAATAACAGGAAAGCATCCAATTTTTCAGACCAATCCTTCATTTTCATAGGTATTTGTCTTATAGCTTGAAGCTCCGCATAATCAAGATACATGCTTACGACTCTGTTCAACTCGGATATTTCCTTCTCGTTCAGATAATTTTTGGCTATAGTTATATCGGATTTCATGATCTTTCCCTTAGGGGCATTTCTCCAAGTGGATAAACCCATATTAGGTTTTGAAGCATTTACTCGGTTTAAAATAATTTCTGCAGCCGTATGTCCGGTAATTGCCCAATGAAGTTTATTTTGTATCGTAGCATAAAGAGTTTTTGTAACTTCGGCATGTTTATCGTAATCAATACTGCATTCCGCATAAATGTCGGTAATTTTCTGATAAAATCTACGTTCAGAAGCACGGATTTCACGAATGCGTTCCAATAGTTCATCAAAATAATCCTTGCCAAAATGTTTGCCGTTCTTTAGTCTCTCATCATCCAAAACATATCCTTTTATTATAAAATCCCGCAATGTTTTTGTCGCCCAAATTCTAAATTGCGTCCCTTGAAATGAACGAACTCTGTAACCCACGGATATGATAACATCAAGATTATAATGAGTAGTTAGGTAAGCTTTACCGTCAGCGGCAGTTGTTCGGAATTTCCGAACAACTGCATTTTCTATCAATTCGCCCTCTACAAACACATGATTGATATGTTCACTAATGTTAGATTTGCTGGATTGAAACAGCTCAACAATCTGGGCTTGCGTCAACCAAACGGTTTCATCGGAAAATAAAACTTTTAAATTCAACGTACCATCCGTGGTTGTGTAAAACCATATTTGACCTTCAGACTCCATGATTAAAACCCCCAAACCTTCATTCCCTTGCCGCACAATGTGTGGTAAAAGTTGATTTAATTATACCAAACATACGTTCCAAATAAAAGTTTTA
>DASWUO010000034.1:0-4465 GCA_036401615.1 Bacilli bacterium
TTCCAACTTGTCCTCCATATAGGAAACCCCCTTACCTTTAACGGTATGGGCAATGATGGCTTTGGGTCCGATACTGGATGTTCTTAGGCAGCTTTCGAGTTGCTCGGTGTCATGCCCATCCACCTCTTCCGTGCTCCAGCCAAAAGCCCGGAAGCGTTCAGCCATATTAGCCTGATTGATGATTTCATTGGTTCTGCCGAAGCTTTGAATTTGATTGTAATCGATGATGGCCGTAAGATTATTTAATTTTAAGGTAGAAGCAAGCATAATCGCTTCCCACACGGAACCTTCGTTGCATTCACCGTCTCCAAGCACAACATAAATTCTGCCCGGATTCCCCGTTTGTTTATTGGCTATCGCCATTCCCACCCCTATGGAAAGACCGTGACCCAATGATCCGGCTGAAGCTTCGATACCCGGTGCCGCCTCCATATCGAGATGTCCGGGGAGCAACCCGCCGTCAATATAATAGCGATCCAGTACACTTTTATCATAAAATCCCTTTTCCGCCAAAGTCGCGTATAAAGCCGCACTTCCATGGCCTTTACTTAAGATAAACTTGTCTCTGTCCGTTCTGGCAGGATTCTGCGGATCAATATTCATCACCCGGTAATACAGCGTATACAAGATTTCAACCATGGATAAACAAGTGCCCACATGCGAGGATTTTGAATAATGCACCATATGAAGTATGGATTTGCGTATATTGGTGATTACGATGGATTTCATCCTTCCAACCTCATTTCATCCAGGGAAAAAGTGATTTCAGCTTAGTCGTATCCGCTTCCCACATCAGTGGTTCGTTTGCACGCGGAGGCGTTTCCCCCCATATAGGTTCAATGTCCGCTTTACCCAACTGCAGGGCAATTTGGTTATAAAACCGGGCAATCGTTTGTTGTTTGCCTGATCCTACATTGATGACTGCACCGGAAGGGTAGTCGGTTTGCAGAATTTGCAGGTAAATTTGAACTACGGTTTCTATAGGAATAAAATCCCTTACAGAGTCGGGCCTTGACAGCTTTGGCCTTTGATCTCTGCTCAGGGCGCTGATAATGCTGGGGTACAGTCTGGAAGGATCCTCATTAGGTCCGTAGGGAGAAAATAATCTTAAGGTGCACACCTTCATACCGGAAGCAGAAGAAGTTGGATTTGTTGGCAGTGCAGCCTGTGCAATTCCCACATTAGAACAATATTGAGTTGCGGCTAGCTTCGTAATACCATATAAACTTAACGGGAAACAGCTGTCTTCCTCTTTCATTGGGCTGTTCTTCATACCATATTCAGAGGAACTGCCTGTATTGATGAAATGCTTTACTCCATTTGCCGCAGAGGCATCAATTAAATGAATCAGGGCGCTGAGATTTGTGCGAATCATTTGTTCAGGATCATTCTGGCTCGAAAACCCACCATAAGATGCAGCATGATAGACAACATCCGGTTCGACCCTTTGCACAAGGTTATCAACGGCATCCCGGTCAGATAAATCTACAGCATAAGTCTGTACAAAGGCTGAACGAATATCACCAATTCTCCAAAAATCCGTATCATGCCTAACGGTGATAGAAACTTTCATATCAGGGATATTTACTAAAGCTCTTGCTAAATTAGATCCCACAAATCCGGTTGCACCGGTAATTAACACCTTCATCGCTGCACGAATCCTTTGATCCGGGCAATCATATAATCCAGCATTTCATCGGTCAGTCCGGGATAAACGCCAATCCAGAACGTTTGGTTCATGATCTGATTCGTGTTGTTTAACTCCCCTACGACTCTATATCCTGCACCCTCTGCTCTCATTTCGTCAAAACACGGGTGTTTGATCAGGTTTCCGGCAAACAGCATTCTGGTTTGAATGCCGGTTCCTTCCAAGTGGGCAACCATCTGTTCACGGGTAAATCCAGCCGTTGTCTTCACGGTTAAGAGAAAGCCAAACCAGCTCGGGATGGAATTAGGGGTTGGTTCGGGAAGGATGAAACAAGCACTTAATTCATCAAGCTCCTGCCGCAGGCGGTTCCAGTTGTTTATTCTTGCTTCTACAAAGGCGGGTAACTTTTCAAGCTGTGCACATCCAATAGCTGCCTGCATATCAGTTACCTTGAGATTGTAGCCAAAGTGGGAATAAACATATTTGTGGTCATATCCGGAAGGAAGCTCGCCAAACTGCTGTCCGAACCGTTTCTGGCAAGTATTATCACAGCCGGAAGGACACCAACAATCACGGCCCCAATCGCGGAATGATTCAATAATCCGTTTCAGCCGGCCGTCATTGGTATAGACCGCCCCTCCTTCTCCCATCGTCATATGATGCGGCGGATAGAAGCTGGATGTGCCGATATGGCCTACTGTACCCGTTAATCTCCATTGACCATTGTATAAATACCGTGCCCCCAAGGCATCGCAATTATCTTCAATTAACCAGAGATTGTATTTGTCGCAAAAATCTTTGACTTTCTGTAGATCAAAGGGATTTCCCAATGCATGGGCGATCATCACTGCCTTTGTTTTATCGGAGAGAGCTGCCTCAAGCATAGAACAATCGATGTTGTAATAAGGCAGCTCAACATCGATAAATACAGGCACAGCCCCGAATTGAATCGTGGGTGCTATGGTAGTGGGAAACCCGGCGGCAACCGTAATCACTTCATCGCCTTTCTTGATTCTGCGCTCACCCAAGGATGGCGAAGTAAGTGCCATAAAGGCTAATAAATTGGCCGAAGAACCCGAATTGGTCAGGGAAACGTGCCTCACTCCCAGAAACTTGGCAAACTCCCTTTCAAATTTATCGGCATACCTGCCGGTAGTCAGCCAGAAATCCAAAGAAGCATCGATGAGATTCGTAATTTCTTGCTCGTCGAATACCCGGCCGGCGTAGGAAATTCGCTCGCCCGCTTGATAAGCTCCGGCCAGTTTCCGTTTATGCTTCACTTCATAATGTTTGATCGCCGCCGTAATGACCTGCTGTCTTAAGTTTTGTTCTTCCTCAAGCAACATCTGTTCATTTGTTTTATCCACGAAGCCCCACCTCATATTCCCTTATCTGCCGTAAAGTCACTTCACGCATTTCTTGCATGTCGGATGAAGAAGCTTGATAACTTTGCGTCCATTCGATGATTTTATCCAAAGCCTGCGTTAAGCCCCAACGCGGGCGCCAGCTTAGCTGATCTTTGGACTTAGTACAGTCCAGTTTCAGATAATGGGTCTCATGCGGCTGCGGATCGTTACTTTGCTCAATCACATATTGATCGCCAGTGCCCCACTTGCGGCATAGATGTTCAACAATCCATTTCACCGGCTTGGCATCCGCTGCCTCCGGGCCAAAGTTCCAAGCTGAAGCATACGCTGCCCCTTCCTCCACCAATCGCTCAGCGAGCAGCAAATATCCGCCCAGAGGTTCCAGAACATGCTGCCAAGGCCTAACGGCATCCGGATTGCGGATTAAGATGGAATCCTCTTGCATTAACGACCGAAGGCAATCAGGAATTAATCGATCCTTCGCCCAATCCCCTCCGCCTATAACATTTCCCGATCTGACTGTGGCTACTGCCACCCCATGAACCCCGTATTCTTCCGGCAGGAAGTAGGAGCTGCGGTAGGCTGCAGTTACCATTTCTGAACAGGCCTTACTGCTCGAATACGGATCATATCCCCCCAGAGGATCGTTCTCCCGGTATCCCCAAATCCATTCTTGGTTCTCATAACATTTATCTGTAGTTACACTAATGACGGCTTTCACGGAAGGACATTTTCTTACCGCTTCAAGAACTTGCACGGTGCCCATCACATTCGTGGAGTAAGTTTCAACCGGATCCTTATACGATTGCCGTACAAGCGATTGAGCAGCCATATGAATCACGATATCGGGATTAGCTGCCGTCATGGCTCTGCTGACGGATTCCCCGCCCCGGACATCGCCTGTGGTCGATTGGATGATTTGTTCCAACCCGCATAAACCGTAAAGGGACGGCTCGGTTGGAGGCAATAAACCGTAGCCTGTCACCTCAGCCCCTAAGTGCTTTAACCATAAACATAACCATGTCCCTTTGAAGCCTGTGTGACCGGTAATAAAGACTTTCCGGCCGCGCCAAAATTTCTCATGAATCAAGCCCAAACCTTCCATGGCGGAACCCCCGTCTTCCAGAATTCCTCCAACACATTCTTATCTCGCATACTATCCATTGCCGCCCAGAAACCTCCATGCTTGTAGGCAACAAGCTCGCCTTCCTTGGCCAGACTCTCCAAAGGATCTTTCTCAAGAACGGTTTCATCATCGGTTAAATAACGGAAGATCTCCGGCTGCATTACAAAAAAACCGGCATTAATCCAGGATCCGTCGCCCTTGGGCTTTTCATTGAACCCGGAAACGATATCCTCGTCCGTCAAATCTAATGCGCCAAACCGGCCGCTCGGTTGTACAGAAGTAACCGTGGCCACTCTGCCGCGCAGCTTGTGAAATTCAACCAAC
>DASWUO010000035.1:0-2424 GCA_036401615.1 Bacilli bacterium
TAAACCATTAGGATCCAAATATAGATGATGTAATAAATATAACACGACGTCCCATATACTTCCCTTGGACTAACCTTTCGATTGAAATTAGGAACTATATCATCAATAAGAAGTATTATAGCATAATTCTGTAAAATTCAATCATCAACAACGACCCTATTAGAACAAAAAACCTCCAACAGAGCCCGAAAGATAATCGGAAGCTGATGGAGGTTTCGTTATGATTTGTTAACCCGTAATCACTTTAATTACATTCCGTACCGAGTCGGCTGACTTGTCCAATCCGGCTTTCTCTTCGCCAGTCAATTCAAGCTCGAAGATCTTCTCTATTCCGCTGCCGCCCAAGATCGTAGGTACACCCATAAACAAATTATTATAACCGTACTCACCTTGTAAAAATGCAATAACCGGAATAATCCGCTTCTTATCTTTAATAATAGCCTCGGTCATCTGTACCAGTGATGCGGCAGGGGCATAATAAGCACTGCCGTTGCCCAGCAGGTTGACGATCTCGCCGCCGCCTGTGCGGGTACGCTTTACGATCGCCTCAATACGCTCGGCAGAAATCAGCTTATCGATAGGAATACCGCCAACATTAGAATAACGTACGAGAGGCACCATATCGTCACCGTGTCCGCCAAGCACGAATCCACGTACATCTTCAACGGATACATTCAACTCTTGGGCAATAAAAGTACAATAACGGGCTGTATCAAGTACACCAGACTGGCCTATTACACGGTTCTTAGGGAAGTCCAGTGTATTATAAGCTACATAAGTCATGGCATCCACGGGGTTGCTCAAGATGATGACAATCGAATTAGGGCAATACTTCTTTACATTCTCGCAAACCGATTTAACGATACCGGCATTCGTGTTTACCAAATCATCGCGGCTCATGCCGGGTTTACGGGCAATGCCTGCTGTAATGATGACAATATCCGAGTCCGCTGCATCTTCATAATTCGATGTGCCAGTAATGTTGCTGTCAAACCCTTGCACAGGGCTCGCTTCAAGCATATCCAACGCTTTTCCCTTGGTTGGATTCTCCATCTGTGGAATATCGATCAGTACGACATCCCCTAATTCCTTCTGTGCAAGCATATAGGCTGTTGTAGCTCCAGTAAATCCGGCACCCACAACTGTGATTTTTTTGCGTTGAATCGCCATTTCGCTTATATCCTCCTCTATCCCATGTTCTCAATAATTTTATTGGCAAACTCGGAGCATTTCACTTCTACAGCGCCTTCCATCAAGCGGGCAAAGTCGTAAGTGACAATCTTGCTGTTGATAGAGGCTTCAATGCCTTTATAAATCAATTCCGCCGCTTCCAACCAACCCAAATGCTCAAGCATCATTACACCTGATAAAATAACCGATCCCGGATTTACTACATCAAGGCCAGCATACTTAGGAGCTGTCCCGTGGGTTGCTTCAAAGATCGCGTGATAGGTCAAATAATTAATGTTCGCGCCCGGGGCAATGCCAATTCCGCCAACTTGAGCAGCTAATGCATCGGATAAATAGTCGCCGTTCAAATTCAAAGTAGCAATCACATCAAAATCCGTTGGACGTGTTAGCACTTGTTGTAGCGCTATATCCGCTATGGCGTCTTTGATGATGATTTTTCCGGACGCTTCCGCATCCTTCTGGGCCTTATTAGCCGCATCCGCACCGCTTGTTTCTTTAATGCGGTCATATTCGCTCCAGGTGAATACTTTATCGCCAAACTCCTGCTCGGCTACCTCGTACCCCCAATTTTTAAAAGCGCCTTCCGTAAACTTCATGATATTGCCTTTATGTACAATGGTTACACTCTTGCGGCCATGTAAGATTGCATATTCAATTGCAGCACGAACCAATCGCTGAGAGCCTTCCTTAGACACCGGTTTAATGCCGATACCTGATGTTTCAGGGAAACGAATCTTGTTGACGCCCATCTCTTGCTGCAAAAATTCAATGACTTTCTTTACTTCTGCTGAACCCTCTTTATATTCGATACCTGCATAAATATCTTCTGTATTCTCCCGGAAAATCACCATGTCCACAAGTTCAGGACGTTTAACCGGTGAAGGAACACCGCTGAAATATCGCACAGGACGCAAACAAACATATAAATCCAACTTTTGGCGCAGCGCCACATTCAGGGAAGTGATGCCTCCGCCGATCGGCGTGGTTAGAGGCCCTTTAATGGCTACAAAGTATTCCTTAATCGCAGTAATCGTATCGTTTGGCAGCCACTCGTTAAATTGGTTAAACGATTTCTCCCCGGCAAACACTTCATACCAGGCAATTTTCTTCTCTCCGCCATAAGCTTTCTTAACAGCTGCATCAAAAACACGCTTGGATGCCGCCCATATATCAGGGCCTGTCCCATCTCCCTCGATAAAAGGGATAATCGGGTTGTTCGGGACATGAATCTTC
>DASWUO010000036.1:0-3713 GCA_036401615.1 Bacilli bacterium
ATTGTTATAATTTATTTATTTGTTGTAATATTTTAAAAAAGTTACGAAGAAAAAAAGGGATGTTGCCGGAGAGTTTACGTGCATCCTTTGAAATTGTGTTATTACCTTCTAAATTAAAGAGAACACAATTTCAACAGATGCCGTAGGCACATCCCTTTTTTCGCAGCTAACTTTTTTAACATAATACAACGAAAGGAGAGGCAAAAAAATGGAATTTAATCTAATCATGATCACCCTGGTGGTTGCCTTTATCCTTTCGGTTATCCTAAGCCCGTTATTTATTCCACTGTTGCGCCGGTTAAAGTTTGGCCAGCAAATTCGAACGGACGGTCCGCAAGGGCACTTTAAGAAAGCAGGCACTCCCACAATGGGGGGAATCATTATATTGCTTGCCCTCTCCCTTGCCTTCTTGCGATTTTCGGACAAAAATACGGAATTTATGATTATTATTGTGGCTTCCTTAGGGTATGGCCTGATCGGATTTCTGGATGATTACATTAAAATCATTTTTAAACGCTCCTTGGGATTAACAGCAAGACAGAAACTATTCGGCCAATTAGTCATTGCCGGTGTAGTTTGTTTTATGCTGAATTCGATCAACCACAGCACAGAAATCGCTATTCCTTTCACCCACTTAAGCCCTGATTTGGGCTGGATGTATTATGCGGTGGTGATCATCATGCTGCTTGGGGCATCCAACGCCGTCAATATCACCGATGGACTGGATGGTTTATTATCCGGTACAACGGCTATCGCCTTTGGAGCTTTCGCCATCATCGCGATGAAATATACCGAGCCGGAAGCCGCTTTGTTTTCTGCAGCTATGGTAGGGGCAATTCTTGGCTTTTTAGTATTTAATGCGCATCCGGCCAAGATCTTCATGGGTGATACCGGCTCGTTGGGTATTGGCGGCGGGTTGGCCGCCGTGGCCATTCTTACAAAGTCAGAACTGCTGCTGGTGATCATCGGCGGTGTTTTTGTGCTTGAAATGTTGTCAGTTATTATTCAAGTGATCTCTTTTAAAACAAGAGGTAAACGTGTATTCAAAATGAGTCCGATCCATCATCATTTCGAATTAAGCGGATGGTCGGAATGGGCAATCGTGATTACCTTCTGGTCTGTTGGATTGGCTTTTGCAGCGGTGGGTATTATTTTCTGACAAGGAGTAATGGATCATGAAGCATCCGAGGGAATATCGGGGCAAGCAGGTTGTCATATTGGGATTGGCTTTAAGCGGACTGGCAGCAGCCAAGGTATTTCATGAACTGGGCGCAGTAGTGGTGGCCAATGACCGGAAAGAACGCCAATTGTGCCCGGAAGCCGATGAATTAGAAGCTATGGGCATTTCAGTGATCTGCGGTTTTCATCCGGAGAGTCTTATTCATGCCGGGGTTTCCCTTCTGGTCAAGAATCCGGGCATACCTTACCATGCCGGACCTGTTGTCCAAGCCTTGGAGTTGGGCATTGAAGTGGTCACCGAGGTTGAAGTCGCCTACCACTTATCCCAAGCTCCTATCATCGGCATTACAGGCTCCAATGGCAAAACAACGACCACCACCTGGGTCGGGCGTATATTTGAAGCAGCGGGATTAAACCCGATCGTTGCCGGTAATATTGGCCGGTCGCTTTGTGATGCGGTTGCCGCCGCTGGACCGGAGAACTGGATGGTGGTAGAGCTCAGTTCATTTCAACTCAAAGGAACCGATCAATTTCACCCGAAAATTGCCTGTTTGTTAAATATCTATGAAACCCATTTGGACTATCATGGCACCATGGATGACTATACGGAGTCGAAAGTCAAAATTTTTGTCAACCAGAATGAACACGATCTTGCCATTGTGAACTGGGACGATGAAATATGCCGTCGAATGATCCCTTATTTAAAGGCGGATGTGCTTCCTTTTTCCAGAATAAAGGAACTTGCCTATGGGGTCTATACGGCTAAGCCGGGCACAGGCGCTGAAGATGAACCATGGATTGTTTACCGGGATAAGCAGGGAGAGAAATTTGAGATTCTTGCTGTTAAAGACATCGGAATTCTTGGGAAGCATAATGTAGAGAACGCTTTAGCTGCCACAGCTGCCGCCGTGGGTGCAGGCGTAAGCCATGAAGTGATTGCCCGGGAGCTGCGCGATTTTCGCGGAGTAGAGCATAGACAGGAGCTTGTTGGCGTCCACAAGGCCGTTACTTTCTATAATGATTCTAAAGCTACCAACCCTTCGGCCACCATTAAGGCTCTGGAAAGCTTTGAACAACCCATTGTCTTAATCGCCGGTGGATTGGACCGCGGCATGGATTATATGGAGCTGCTGCCTTATTTCCAGAAGAAGGTGAAAGCCTTAGTAACCTTGGGAGAGACGAAAGAGAAGATCAACGGCATAGCTAGGATGGCAGGGATTAGAAGCATTAAATCAGTCGATACTGCTAAAACCGGGGCGGACGCTGTTAATGAAGCAGTTAAGCTGGCCGTACCCTTTGCAGAAGAGGGAGATGTCGTCTTATTCTCACCGGCATGCGCCAGTTGGGATATGTTCACCTCGTATGAAGAACGCGGACGCATGTTTAAAGAGTCTGTGCATACCCTTTAATTAGGACCTATATGAGACTAGCTATAATTTGGTTTGGAATGTGGAGAGTGAAAAGATTGGTTGCCTGCGAGTTTTGGCTTTAAGATCCTACCTATAAATGTCCTATATAATCAAGGGATCTTAAAACAAGATGTTTGAGGTTAAGGCACCAACTTTTCACTCGCAGCATTCCAAACCGGATAAGATGGTCTCATGACTATTAAAGGCGGTGCGTCGACTTGGCAAAAATACGTTCCTCACCCGATATGCTGATGATGATTTCGACCTTGTTGATTTTGACAATTGGCGTTATTATGGTTTACAGTGCAAGTGCAGTGCTGGCTTACCACGATTATGGCGACTGGTATTATTACTTGAAACGGCAGCTCTTGTTTGCGGCACTTGGTGTAATAGCCATGTATGTGACCATGAATACGGATTATATGATCTGGAAGAAGTATGCCAAGGTCGGGTTAATCTTATGTTTTGGTTTACTGGTTCTTGTACTTGTTCCCGGTGTAGGAGTAGAGCGGGGCGGAGCCAAAAGCTGGCTTGGTATAGCTTCCTTCGGTATCCAGCCTTCTGAGTTTATGAAGCTCGGGATGATCATCTATATGGCTAAGCTTCTCTCAGAACATACGGATCGGATCACCCTCTTCGCCAGAGGATTATTGCCCCCTTTGGGATTATTGGGATTGGCTTTCGGCCTGATCATGCTGCAGCCTGATTTAGGAACAGGGGTAGTGCTTGCCGGAGCGGTATTGTTAATGATTTATACAGCGGGTGCAAGAATTCTTCATTTATCTTTTCTTGGATTGCTTGGTTTAGCCGGACTTGTTGGACTTATCCTGGCAGCACCTTACCGTTTGTTAAGAATCACCTCCTTTTTGGATCCTTGGCAGGATCCGCTCGGCTCCGGCTATCAAATCATTCAGTCTTTATATGCGATAGGGCCCGGTGGATTGGTTGGACTGGGTTTGGGGATGAGCCGGCAGAAGTTTAATTATCTTCCCGAACCGCAAACGGATTTCATCTTCTCCATCATTGCGGAAGAATTGGGTTTCATCGGCGGTGCCACGGTCCTTGTGCTGTTCCTGCTGTTGGTTTGGCGGGGGATGAGAACGGCCATAACCGCTCCGGATTCCT
>DASWUO010000037.1:0-5705 GCA_036401615.1 Bacilli bacterium
GTTTGGGTTGGATGCGGAGTTGATTGCTATGGAACGGCTGTTTCGCGAATTTGGGGAAATGAAGTACCGGCCTTCTTTTATATTGAGAAAAATGGTTCGCGGCGGCCATCTGGGTGTAAAATCAGGGGAAGGCTTCTTTCGTTATGGCCTCGATGGTGATAAATTATGAAGATACTGGTTATCAACGCGGGCAGTTCATCCATCAAATATCAATTGTGTCTTATGCAGGACGAAGTCGTTTTGGCTAAAGGCGGAATTGAAAGAATCGGCTCCGATTCGGCTATCCTTACCCATCAAACCGTTTACAAGCCGGAGGTAAGAGAAGTAAGTGAGATTTTAGACCATACAGCTGCGATCCGTGTTATGTTAAAGGCGTTAGTTCATGCAGAATATGGCGCTATACAGTCCATAACAGAAATTGACGGAGCAGGGCATAGGGTTGTACATGGCGGAGAAACCTTCTCGGGTTCCACCTTGGTCACACCGGAAGTAAAACATGAAATTAAACGTTTATTTGATCTGGCTCCACTGCATAATCCGGCAAACCTGTCGGGTATTCTGGCCATGGAAGCGAATCTGCCGAATCTTCCGCAAGCGGTTGTATTTGACACAGCTTTCCATCAAACCATGCCGGAGAAAGTTTATTTATTTCCAATTCCCATGGTGCTGTATAGAAAACATAAAATTCGCCGATACGGGTTTCACGGCACCTCGCACGAATATGTCAGCAACCGGGCAGCCCAATTGCTAAATCGATCATTGGAAGATCTAAAGGTCATTTCTTGCCATATTGGTAATGGGGTAAGCTGTACTGCTATAATGAATGGAAGATCCTTCGACACCAGTATGGGGTTGACACCTTTAGATGGACTTATGATGGGTACGCGAAGCGGGGATATTGATCCTGCGGTTGTTCCTTTTACAATGATCCAGGAAGATTTAACGATGAATGAAGTGAGTTCTATGTTAAACAAACACAGCGGGTTGCTGGCAATATCCGGACTTAGCAGCGATATGCGCGATATTGAAGAAGCTATGGCCGCTGGCCATCCCCCTGCACGATTAGCATTTGACATGTATGAATATCGTTTGAGAAAATATATTGGAGCCTATGCCGCTGGAATGAATGGCTTGGATGTATTGGTTTTCACGGCAGGGGTAGGTGAGAATTCCAACTTGCTAAGAAAAGTAGTGTGCAGCCAGCTTACGTTTCTGGGTGTTCAACTGGACGAAGAACTTAATGACAATAACAATGCTCAATCAAGAGTTATTTCAAGGGTCGATTCAAGGGTAGCCGTGGCCGTTGTGCCCACCAATGAAGAATTAATGATTGCTATAAGTACTTATGACTTAATTGCCAATCAAGCTAATCCATTAGAAAGAGGTGCTGAATGAATAATAGGTCATCTTGTATTAATGAAATGTACCTGCATGTAGGAAAACAAATAAGGTTTGGGTGCTGGATGTATAATAAACGCTCCAGTGGAAAAATTCAATTTCTGCAGCTGCGGGACGGTACAGGATTTATTCAAGCCGTTGTGGTGAAGAGTGAAGTAAGTGCGGAAGTCTGGGAGGCTGCAAACAGCTTAACCCAAGAAAGCTCCCTGTATGTAACAGGTATTGTACAGGCGGATGCACGAAGTCAAAGCGGCTATGAGTTAATAGTACAGTCCCTGGAAATCATTCAAGTTTCGGCGGAATATCCGATAACTCCTAAGGAACATGGCGTTGACTACCTGATGGATCACAGGCATCTATGGATTCGTTCCCCCAGGCAACGCGCCATCTTAGTTATCCGGGCACAGATTATCCGCGCCACTCAGCAATTTTTTGACGAACGGGGCTTTACGTTGATCGATCCTCCCATTCTCACGCCTTCCTCGTGTGAAGGGACTACCAATTTATTTCACACCAAATATTTTGACGAAGATGCTTTTCTGACCCAAAGCGGACAGCTTTATATGGAAGCAGCCGCTATGGCACTTGGCCGGGTTTATTCCTTCGGGCCGACATTCAGGGCGGAGAAATCCAAGACAAGGCGGCATCTGATTGAATTCTGGATGATTGAGCCGGAGATGGCTTTTGTTGACCATGACCAAAGCTTGCAAATTCAAGAACAATTTATTGTTCATGTGATAGAATCTGTACTGTATAACTGCAAGAGAGAGTTGTTAACCATAGAGCGGGATGTAAGTAAATTAGCTGTTATCAAAGCACCTTTTCCGCGAATTTCCTATGATGAAGCTATACATTTCCTTAAAGAACGGGGATTTGAAATCAGGTGGGGGGATGACTTTGGTGCACCGCATGAAACAGCCATAGCCGAAAATTACGAGAAGCCTGTCTTTATCACGAATTATCCTACTTCGTTAAAATCATTCTACATGAAACCCGATCCCGAACGGCCGGAAACTGTACTCTGTGCAGATATGATTGCACCTGAAGGCTATGGTGAAATTGTTGGCGGCAGCCAGCGTATCGATGACCCTATACTACTGGAACAAAGATACGAAGAGCATCAACTGTCCAGGGAGGCTTATCAATGGTATTTGGATCTGCGCAAGTTCGGCAGTGTTCCGCATTCAGGTTTTGGCCTCGGTTTGGAGCGAACCGTAGCTTGGATTTGCGGGTTGGACCATGTCAGGGAAACCATTCCGTTTCCACGTCTCTTGAACCGGTTATATCCTTAAACAGAAGGGGTGCATTGAAATGATTAAACACGAGGGATGGAAACAAGGACTTATTGCAGGGATGCAGGAGGGTACAGTAGCCGTACCTAATTTATTGTTAAAGTATTATCATAAATTAAAGCTCTCTGAGGCCGAAGCGATGCTGTTTATCCATTTTTTGGCCTTTAGGGAGAAGGAGCAGAAGGATTTTCCGACGATCGAGGAGCTGCAATCGCGGATGTCCGCAACGCCCGATAAGGTGATAGCTATGCTGCAGAAGCTGATGAGGGATCAATTGCTCGGTATTGACGAAGAGGTGGATGAGGAAACAGGCATCCAGTATGAAAGATATAATCTCAATCGTCTCCATGAGAGGATCGCGGAATGCTGGATAGAGGAGAGGGCTCAGCAAATCAAGGGAAGTAAACCGATGACTGCAGCCGCTTCAGAGGGCAAAGATGTTTTCTCAGTTTTTGAAAAAGAATTCGCCCGACCCTTATCTCCCATGGAATGTGAAAACATTTCCAAATGGTTGGATAATGATAAGTATTCGACAGAGTTGATCTTTGCCGCATTGAAGGAAGCGGTATTTGCCGGGAAAGTTCATTTCCGCTATATTGACCGCATCCTGTTGGATTGGGAGCGGAATCGTATATTCACGGTAGAGCAGGCCAAAGAGCATGCCCAAAAGTTCAGAGGGGTCTCAGGGTAAGTCTGTTACATCCCGCAAGTTTTTCTGCGATACATATACTCGAAGAGAAATTCGAAAGCTTCCAAGTGCCTCTTAGCATCGAAGGCATTATCCCCCCAAGCACAAACCCCGTGTTTATGAATCACAAATCCGGGAATTCGCGGAATGATTCTCTCCGCTATTAAAGCTGCAATTCTAGGAATTTCAGCATAGTTAGGCAGGATGGGAATGTGGATAACCGCCTCTTCCTCCCAAATATTAAAAGCCTTGATCAATTCGATCCCTTCAACAGGAATATGCTGCTTCTCCCAGAATAACTCGGAAACAATATTATTAAATACGGTATGGATATGATAGATGGCGCCACAGCCGGTTAATCGGTAAATTTCCCGGTGAATCAAGGTTTCTGCAGAAGGTTTAAGGGTGGTTTGTTCGATCGGCAGTCCTTGCTCATTAACAAGCAGGTAATCCTCAGCAGTATTGACGGATTTATCCTTGCCGCTGGCAGTCACGGCAAAAGCAAACTTTCCATCCAAGATATCTCCTACCCTTATGGAAAGATTTCCGCTGGTGCCGGGGAACCATCCCTTAGCGGAAAACCGGGTTTTGGCTTCTGTTAATTGGTTAAAGGCGGCCTGTTTATTATCATTGTTAATTGCATAGGAATAAGGATTCATGGGCTGGACACAACCTTCTTGTCTATATCTTCTATAACGGTAAGAAAGTCTTCATATGGGCTATAAGCTATGCCTAATTCTTCACAACGATCAACGAGGTGCGATCTGGCAAATACCATATCGGCCAGCTTGGCTCCTTCAAAATCTGTCAGACTATCTCCGATCAGGATGCGGTAATATTGATTGTCTGGATAGTTGCGAATCACCCGTACCTTGCACATACCGCAATCATTATGACACAATGAATCGCATGGATGGGGCCATAGAATTTGGATAGTTTCACCGCTGAAATCACTCTCGTTGCAGAAAATATGCTCTGTAGTTATTGGGTAAGGAGAAAGAATCGGGTAGACAAAAAAGTCGATGCCTCCGCTCGTAACAAGAAAGAGGATATTCTGTTCTTTGCAATAATTCAACAGCTCCATGAATCCTTTGCGGACTTCCGTGTTGCGTAGTACATAATTTAAGATGTCGGTCCGGGCAGATGAAGGAAATAGGGCGAACAATTGTCCAACCCCCTGTTTAATACTGATTTTCGCAGAGATTACTTCGCTTAGGATATCTTCCCAGCCAGCAGGGTTGAAGTGGCGCATGACGGAAATAATGTTGTCACTGATCGTGATGGTCCCGTCAAAGTCACAAAAAATCACCGGCTTTTTATTGTTTATCCTTACGGCAGCGGATTTATGCCCATGTATCATACTGTTCATTCCTTAACTCCCCATAAATTAATCGCCGTTTCAAGCTCCGGATGCCCTAAAGCATATTCCCGCAGAGGGATCTCTGCCAGCACTGCATCGATGGCTTGCCGGAAGGCACGGCCTCCAGCAGATGCTCCCATAGGATGTCCATGGACACCCCCGCCGGCATTAACAACCGTGTCACGTCCAAAATCCCGCAGGATCAGGGGAACCAAGCCGGGATGAATTCCGGCTGAAGGCACTGGGAAGCTTGGGGCGAGCCTTATCTCCTGTTGTTGATCGCCTGTATGATTTGAATTATGCCCTGTTGGGCGGTATATATAATCGTTATCCATTTGTTCCGTTAATAGTGCATCTTTGATTGCCATATTATCATCAAATGGCATGACTACAGATCCATATGGCGAAGGGAATAAAACCAGGTCCGCACCTGCTATCCTCATTAATTTTCCCAGAAGAAGGGAAGCTGAGATCCCGTAGAAAGGGGAGGGGTAGACAGCGCCTGCAAGAGCAGGATGGGCAACGATCGGGATGGTAATGTCCTTGTCTTGGCTTAGTTCATGCAGAACATCAAAACCATAAGCCAGCACATTGAACAATAGCGAGTTAGCTCCGGCATTGATTGCTTTTTTGGCTTGGGATGCCAGCTTGGAAGTGGGACCAGTCAAGTTAACGGCGTATAGAAGCTTCTGCCCCGTTTCTTGTTCAGCGGCGGATGCTGCCGACATACAGGCCTCAACCCTTTTCTCTATAGGGGATAAGGGATTCTCGAATAAGATTTCGTCATCCTTGATTAAGTCTACCCCGCCTAGTGCCTGTAATAGAAACTGATCGCGAAGCGCGGGCAAATCATGGCCGATAACAGATTTAAATATGCTCATCAATAAGGGGCGTTGCGGCACATTCAGTAACTGCCGAACACCTTTAATGCCGAATTTAGGTCCGCCAAATGATTGCAGGAAATGTT
>DASWUO010000038.1:0-3992 GCA_036401615.1 Bacilli bacterium
CCTAACGAGGATCGGTGATTCTCCGTTAGAGCATAACTTTGCAATAACTAATGGGATCACAGATTTAGGACAAATATCATGGCAGTTTCGCTCTTGAAGTTGGCATTATTATGCAATCACCCGATATAAAACCTATATAAAACACATAATTTAGTGTGAAATGGTTCGATTTTCGAAACAATTGGGATTGGTATCCATTAAGTGGGTAAGTCCTGCTAATCGCCTAATCTTCGCCACCCGGGGGTCAAGACATGAAAGAAAACAAGGAGGCAGGCCTTTGCTGCCGCGATTTATTATCTATTCCGAATTTGAAGAAAGCTGTTGTATTGGCGGGAAAGAGCGGTTTAGACCGGGAAATCATCACCGTCAATGTAATGGAAGTGCCCGATGTGATTCAATGGGTACGCGCTGGAGAATTTCTGATGACCACAGGTTACCCATTTCGGGAGCAGCCTGAAGCCTTAGCTGACTTAATTCCCCAGTTAGCAGATAAAGGGGTCGCTGCCTTAGGAATCAAAACCAAGCGATTCATGGACCAAGTCCCGCGCCGGGTACTTGAATTGGCCGACCACTATGGACTCCCTATCATCGAACTGCCTCCATCCACCGTGTTTTCAGATATAGTGAGGGAGGTGATGGAGCTTGTGTTAGTGAAAGAAGCCAAGCATCTCTCCCTCCTGCAAAACCGGTTTCAACAGATGTCACAACTGCTCCTGCACGGCGGGGGTATCGGGGAATTTTTGGACAGCTTAGAAGAGCTGCTGCATAATCCTGTAGTCTTGCTTGATGCCTATAACCAACCTATCTTTTCTACACATAGAAAAGATAGGTTGGAAGATCAATCCCATACGATATCCTGGTCCCAGCTTCGCAACGATATGAAGCTGGGTTTGAGCTTTCTGCAGATCGGGGAACGCAAGGTTCGCGTATACATCTCTGTAGTGTCTGATCAGCAGAAAGCTGAATCCCTCTTAATTTTATTCGGATGGAACCAAGACTACACTCCTGTAGACACCTTAACTATTGATAGGGTTAGTATTCTTGCAGGTTTAGAAATGATGAACATGCACGCCCGCCGTGAGGTGGAGTTGAAGTATGTGGATCAATTTCTGCAGGATTGGGTTACGGGTCGAATTCTAACTCAAGCTGATCTTCGTTTGCGTTCGGAAGCATGTGGATACGACATTGCTGATAAAGTCTTTTATCGGGTAGGGATTGTTCGTTGGACCGAAAAGAAACCGTCACTTAAGCAGCTGCAAGGTTTTTTGCAGGATCTTCGTAAGATTGAAAGTAATGGGAAATCACAAAGCATTATGTACACTCTTGTTGAGGGAGAGCTTATTATTTTGACAGGTACAAAAGGGCCTGCTGCTGAGACCGCTGAATCGTCATTCAAACCGCCGCTCCTATGGTTAAAATCTACCCAAAGCTGCACTTTTTCAATATGTATGGGAGACCCTGTTGAGTTCCCCCACCAAGTTAACCGAAGTTATGTGCAAGCCAAACATATTCACCACGTAAGTGAAGTGTCCTCCATGAAAGATGAGTTGGTTTCTAATGAACAATTGGGTGTGTTTTTGCTGCTATATTTGCTGCCTGAATGTGAAGAGCTGAATCAATTCAAGAAAAAATTTCTCGCACCTCTGTTGGAATACGATCAAGCGCATGACACGATCTTAATTCCAACCTTGCGGGCCTATTTCCAAAACAATGCAAACATCCGCAAAACAGCGGAAGCGCTCTTCACGCATTACAATACCATAGTGTACCGGTTGGAGCGGGTCCGGGAAATTATTGGTTTAAAGCTTGATAACGCAGAGGTCAGGCTACAGCTTCAGCTCGCTCTTAAGCTGCACGAAATGAATCACGGCGAAATGAAGTAGTATAATGCCGTAATATCACAGTAAATTTTTCGGGATATTGCAGTATTTAATAATGGATAACTATGATAATTTAGTATGGTGGCGTAAAAATGAAGTTTTAGACTCACACGCGCCCTATTTTACAATAAGGAGATTCCCTGATGATAAACTTGAACACGAAGAAGAAAGTAAGAGCAGCTATCATCGGCTGCGGCGGCATTGCAAATGCCAAACATATCCCCGGCCTCTCTAAACAAGACACCGTGGAAATTGTTGCGGTTTGCGATATTATTGAAGAGCGGGCAGTCGCAGCAGCCAAGACAATCGGTACAGACGACATAAAAGTGTACACGGATTACAAAGAGTTGCTGATGGATACGAGCATCGATGTCGTCCATATTTGTACACCGAACAAATCCCATTCCTACATTACGGTGGATGCGTTGGAATCCGGGAAACATGTGCTTTGCGAAAAACCGATGGCCAAAACGGCAGCAGAAGCCAGACTCATGGTTGAAGCAGCGAAAAGAACCGGCAAAAAGCTAACCATTGGTTACAACAACCGCCACCGTCAGGATTCCGTTTACTTGAAGAAAGTTTGTGAACGGGGAGATTTGGGAGAAATTTATTTTGCCAAAGCCCATGCCGTACGCAGGCGCGCAGTTCCGACTTGGGGCGTCTTCCTGAACGAAGAAGAACAAGGCGGGGGAGCGATGATTGATATTGGAACCCATGCACTGGACCTGACTTTGTGGCTGATGAACACTTATGAAGTGAAGAGCGTTGTGGGGAACGTGTATCATAAGCTTGGGAATAAGAAGGACGCCGCCAATGCCTGGGGCTCTTGGGATCCGGAGAAATTTACGGTGGAGGATTCAGCCTTTGGGTTTATTACGATGACCAACGGAGCGACCATTATTCTCGAGTCCAGTTGGGCGTTGAATACGTTGGAGATCGGGGAAGCGCAATCTACACTTTGCGGAACCGAAGGCGGAGCAGACATGCGGGACGGCCTGCGGATTAATGGAGAAGCGTTCAGTAAGCTGTTTGTAACTAAACCCGAACTAAGCACAGAGGGGGTCGCGTTCTACGATGGGGACTCAGAAACTAACTTTGAAAGAGAAGCTAGGCTGTGGATGGAGTGTATCCTCAACGATACCGAACCCTTGGTTAAACCTGAAGAGGCACTTGTCGTCACGGAAATTCTTGAAGCCATTTATGAATCAGGACGAACCGGGAAAACGATCTATTTTTAAACTGAATTTTTCATATAGGCACAAGAATTCTCCCGAACCGTCACTTATCCGACGCTCGGGATTTTTTCAATGAATAGAGGGAATAGGCGGTCATATAAATGAAAATATAGATCAAGAAGGAGTAGATATGCCTCCATTGCTCCGGTTCATAAAGATCTACCCATTGCGCTAGAGGTTCGGCGACAAAAGCGGTGAATCCTCCGAATACCGCAGCTTTTATCAAGGGTGAGACCGTAGGTCGGTATTGAAGAAATAACATAATGGTCACGGGGATCAATGAAAAATTCCATGGGATATTAGCAGGTATGAAAGGCAGCACCTCCCAATTGTAATGCCATAAACCCAGTGAGATTCCGATGAGATCCAACCATGAGGATATAGTAATTACGAAAAAGCCGACTAGCAGCGAATGCACGGCTTTCTGTTTGTCACGTAATAACACCCATAAAAGCCAAGGTATCACGGAGAGAAAGACACCGAGCCACCATTGCCAACCGAATAAAACATGTTCAAGCCAGACATCCGTCATTTGGTGGTGTGCTTGTTCAATTAGATTATAAGCTTGTTCCATTTTATTTTTAATTTGGTCGTCCATCTATATCACTTCGTTTCTCCAAGTTTTCCGACGCCTAAAGCCTTATGTTCCCACAAGACTTTTTCCACGGTTTGCACTTGTTCCTCATTACACTGCACAAGTACGAAGACTTCCGTTAGCTGTCTTTTTCCCTTTTTGAATGGCTTCCCTTTAGTTTTAATAAAGTCGATGATCAACCCAAAAGCAAAGCCAAGCGCTGCACCGATAAGTCCCCAGATAATAGGTCCCCACTCCAGCATGAACCCGTAAGAGGAGAAGATCACAGTAAAACCGGTAGCA
>DASWUO010000039.1:0-2735 GCA_036401615.1 Bacilli bacterium
GCCAACTGCTCCAAGAGGTGGGTCGCGAACCCACTCCGGAAGAAATAGCCAATGAAATGGACTTAAGCACGGAGAAGGTAAGGGAAATCATGAAAATCGCCCAAGAGCCGGTTTCCTTGGAAACACCTATTGGAGAAGAAGATGATTCTCATCTGGGCGACTTTATTGAGGATCAAGAAGCCCTGGCTCCAGCAGATGCCGCTGCTTATGAATTGCTTAAGGAACAGTTGGAGGATGTGCTTGATACATTAACCGAGCGGGAAGAGAATGTGTTAAGGCTGCGCTTCGGATTAGATGACGGCCGTACTCGCACTTTAGAAGAAGTGGGCAAGGTGTTTGGTGTAACAAGAGAGCGGATTCGACAAATAGAAGCCAAAGCTTTGCGTAAGTTAAGACATCCAAGCCGCAGCAAGCGGTTGAAGGATTTTCTGGAGTAGAGGGCTGAAGACAAGTGACGATCGATCAGGGGACTTAATCCTTAAGTTCTTCTGATCTTTTCTAATATTAGCAGTTATTTCCTTGACTACCTTTTACAAGATTAACTTTAACTCTTTTCATATTGGATTGCAAATCGGTGGATCATCGGAGATTGGATTAAATCATGAAATTATCAAAAAGATTAAGAATGATCGCCGATAAGATTCCTTTAGGAAGCCGATTGGCTGATATTGGCTCGGATCATGCTTTGCTGCCGGTATACTTGGCTAAAAACGGTCGGATTACATCGGCCATAGCCGGTGAAATAAATGAGGGTCCCTGGGAAGCCGCAGATAAACAAATCAAACAGGCGGGACTTGGCGGTTTAATTGAAGCACGCAAAGGGGACGGGCTGGACGTCATTGCTCCAGGTGAGGTGGATGTCATCTCCATTGCCGGTATGGGCGGCAGTCTTATCGTGCAAATCTTATCGCAAGGCCAAAACAAGGAACAACATCTGAGTAAATTTCTAGGTGTCCAGAGACTGGTTTTACAGCCAAATGTGGGTGAGGATCAAGTTCGAAGATGGTTAGTCGACAATCAGTGGGTTTTGGTGGACGAGGACATTATGGAAGAAGATCATCAAACCTATGAGATCCTGACAGCGGATAAATTACCTGATTCTGCAGCAAGAAACAAGATCCTGTATTCGGGTTATTCTACCGCTTGCGGTTTTGCAATAACCGGGGAGTTGTTATTTAAGATGGGTCCTAAACTGTTGAAAAAACCTTCTCCTGTGTTTACAGTGAAATGGCAATACGAGATACACAAGCTTGAACAAATTTCACTAAATTTAAGCAATTCAGGCTTAGAATCTTCTATAGCGAGGCGGATAATGATTAACCGTCAAATTGATGAGTTAAAGGAAGTGTTAAGTTGTTTGCAAAAGGACAAACCGTAATTCAGCTATTTGAGTTGTTTGCCCCAAAACGTTTAGCCTTGCCGGATGATAAAATTGGGCTGCAGCTTGGAACCTTACATAAAAATATTAAAAAGGTAATGGTTGCTCTGGATGTTACTATTGAAGTGGTCGAAGAAGCTATTGGGCAGCAGGCTGACCTGATCATCGCCCACCACGCGATTATTTATCGTCCTCTGACTGGCCTTAATACCGATACTGTTGAAGGACGTTTATATGAGATGCTGATTAAACACGACATTGCGGTGTATATAGCGCACACCAATTTGGACGTAGCAGAGGGCGGCATAAATGATATGATGGCCGCTGCACTTAATCTTACCGATATCAGGATTTTATGCCCAACGGATGTTCTTAATGGGAAAGATCAGGGTATTGGTCGGGTTGGCAAACTCACGTTACCAATGGATTTAAAGTTATTATCTGAAGAAGTGAAAACGGTTTTTAAGGTTCCCATGGTTAGGGTTGTAGGAGATTTAAAAAGGCAAATCCGCAAGGTGGCTGTACTGGGAGGGGCTGGCGGAAAATATGTAAAGCATGCATTATTTGCGGGAGCAGATGTACTGATCACCGGGGATATGGATTATCATACCGCTCAGGAGGCCAAAGCTGCCGGACTCGCAATTATTGATCCTGGACACAATATAGAGAAGATCATGAAAGAACAAACAGCCGATTATTTGAGGTCCGCCTTGCAGGGGAAGAAATATGAAACGAAAGTCATTTCCTCTCTAATCAATACGGAACCGTTCGTCTTTATTTGATGCAGAGAGGAATATATTGCAGGTTGTTATTTGCCCGGGTTGTCTGGTATACTAAATTATCTTGGAAAGTTTGTCAGACAATCGCCGGTCTTTGATGAAAAAGCCTGTTCTCTAAGAACATGCTTTTTCACTGACGGGAGGAAAGTCCGGGCTCCACAGGGCAGGGTGCTGGATAATGTCCAGTCGGCGCGAGCTGAAGGATAGTGCCACAGAAACAGACCGCCGATGGCTTCTGAAGGTTGTAGAACTTCCAGAAGATCAGGCAAGGATGGAACCGTGGTGTAAGAGACCACGAGGAGCGATGGTGACTTCGTTCCTGGTAAACCCCACTTGGAGCAAGACCTAGGAGGAACGTAAGCAGGGGCAGGCCTAAAGCCTGTTATCTGCAGCCTTTGCCCGAGGCGCGTTCGGGTTGGTCGCTTGAGCCGCTCAGTAATGTTCGGCCTAGATAGATGATTGTCGCTTCAATGGTGGGAGGGTTAAACCCCGTATGGACCACCGGAAGAACAGAACCCGGCTTACGACAAGCTTTCCTTTTTCCAAAGACAACTTCAAACCCAAAAAAGCCACCAAGG
>DASWUO010000040.1:0-2410 GCA_036401615.1 Bacilli bacterium
GTACAGATAATTCAGTAAAAGCCGTTGATCCTTATACAGCTTATGTTATGGGATATTTTACGGAATCACCGCAAGGATTGGCGAATGACTACAATTTTCATCTCGCCTACAGCACGGATTCATTAAACTGGACACCTTTAAATCAAAACAACCCCGTTGCTATACCTACTTTAGGGCAGCAAGGTTTGCGCGATCCGTTCATCCTCAGGAAACAAGACGGAACTTTTGTGGTCATGGCCACAGATTTGAAGGGCACCAACTTTTCTGGCCCTTACAGCGATAATATTCATATTTGGGACTCCACAGATTTAAGAACTTTTACCAACTATCGTCTGCTTCCTATGAACGCCGGAGGGATGCATATATGGGCTCCTGAAGCATTCTATGACGCAAGTCTAGGTCAATATGCCATCTTATGGTCGGGCAATACGGATTATAACCGTATCTATGTAAGCTACACAACAGATTTTATTACGGTGACCAATCCCCAAGTATATTTTGATGCGGGTTTTGGCGTGTTAGATGCCACAATGCATACGCATAACGGCGTTAATTACATGTACTATAAAAAAGAATCAAACAATAGTATATATGGGGCAAAATCAACTTCGCTGGCTCCCGGCAGTTTTAACACTACTACCTACACAAGTGCGATCGCCCATGATGTTAGCGAGGCTCCTATTGTTGTAAAGAGAATTGGCGAGAATAAATGGAATGTATGGGTTGATTCATACTATCCTGTAAATGCGATTTTCTACGCTTGGGAATCGACGAATATCGATACCAATTCATGGGTTGAGATGAACAAACGCAATTATAATGCACCTTTAAATTCGAAGCACGCAACGGTAACGCAAATCACTCAAACAGAATTAAACAATCTTATTGCCTATTGGGGTGATCCCAACTGGAACAGAATAAAATCGTACAATTATCCAGACCGATATCTGAGACATGCCAGCTTTAAAGCAAGACTTGATGCTTATGCATTTGATCCTTATCAAGACTCCATGTTTAAACAGGTTGCCGGACTTATCGATCCGAATGGAGTATCTTACGAATCAGTCAACTTTCCTGGATACTATTTAAGAGTTACTGGCAGCACTTATGATATATCCTTGAGTCAGAATGATAATACGACTGCATTTAAAGAGACTTCTACTTTTTATATCGTAAGTGGATGGGCTGATGCTACATGGTCATCCTTAAAATCATATAAATTTCCGACCAGATATATTATAAAATCTACTAACTACGTTCTTAAGGCACAAGCTGTTACAAGTTCTTCTTCAGCCACCATTAAGGCGGATGCAACCTTTAAGATTGTTCGTTAATATAGACAGATCGTAAATAAACAGAGAAAAGTGCTGTTCCACAGTCACCCAAAGGCTATGGAACAGCACTTTTCTTTTCTTAATATTTCCGATTCTTAATTTCTCTTTCCGCCATTTCCTGTGTAAATACATTATCTTTGGTAACAATCCGTTTGGGAAGAATTCTACCGGCCATTAACTCCTTTACGGCTTGCATTAACTGTGGTCCTAATAAAGGATTGCATTCTACAACAAAGTTGAGTTTACCGGCAGCTAACATCTCTATTGCCCTTCGTGTTCCGTCTACAGATAGAATGATAATATCTTCCCCCGGCAGCAAACCGTATTTCTCGATGGCATCTATTGCCCCTAAAGCCATGTCATCATTATGAGCGAACAAAACTTGTATTTTCTTTCCTTCGGTTTGCAGAAATGACTCCATCACTAATTTCCCTTTATCCACGGTAAAATCAGCTGGTTCCGATTGAATAATGATCATGTTGGGGTTGGCTTTAATCGTATCGGCAAACCCCTTTTTCCGGTCAATGGAAGGAGCAGAACCAACCGTTCCTTGAAGCTCTGCAATATGGATCGCACCGGATACATCCTTCATCTTATCTAAAAGGTATTTACCTGCTTTTCTGCCTTCTTCATAGAAGTCAGACCCCATAAAAGTATTGTAGAGCGAAGTGTCCGTTACATCTACTGTACGATCTATAATGATGACTGGAATTCCAGCCAGTTTTGCTTCCTTTAGAATGGGTTCCCAGCCTGATTGCACAACGGGTGAGAAAGCGATAACATCAACTTGATCGACAATAAAAGAACGTATTGCTTTAATCTGGTTTTCTTGCTTTTGTTCTGCATTTGAAAACTTTAATTCGATATCGGCTTCTTTGGCCGCATCTTGGACTGACTTGGTATTCGCCTTTCTCCAATCGCTTTCAGAGCCCACCTGAGAGAATCCTAAGACAATCTTTCTGTTTAGTTTGAACGGAAATAGAGGAGATTCCCCACTATCTTTAATATCCCTGCTGTGTAACGGGGTGACGGTGAGCTCTGCCTCTTTAATAACCGGTGCGGCTGCTGCGCAGCCC
>DASWUO010000041.1:0-14901 GCA_036401615.1 Bacilli bacterium
AGAAAGACCAATGATCATACATTTCCTGCAGCTGTTTCATGTTATGTTCATTGTTAAGATAATAAGATTGCAGTCCTGTACCCGCTGCATACCAGGCTGGCAGCAGATACCGGCTTTGCGTCCAGGCAAATACCCAGGGAATGGCCCGCAAGTCTTCAAATTTATCGCTGTTTTTGCGTTTGGATGGACGTGAGCCGATGTTTAATTCACCAATTTCCGGCAGAGGCGTGGATTCTTGAAAGAAGACAAGAAAGTCCGGATCGCCAAAGACCAGATTCTGATACTTGGTCAGGGATTGAGCCGAAATCCCTTTTAGAATCCTCTCCCAATCGTCGATATGTTCTTCGATTTGCGGATTCTTGGCATGCAGCGCAGATTTAACCAAGGCAAAGGTTGCCTGCTCCAAACTGCGGTAAGCAATGCCTTTCAGGGAATAGCGGGAAGACAACACTTCCCCCTGCTCCGTGATTTTGATGCCGACACCCAGCGTCTCCGGCGGTTGGGCTAGAATGCTGCGGTTCAGCGGCATGCCGCCTCTACCCAAAGCGCCGCCGCGCCCATGGAAAAACTTCAGCTTCACCTGAAATTCATTCGCTGCTTTCGTGATTTCCTGCAGCGCCAAACGCAGTTCCCAATTGGCCGTGACCACGCCGCCGTCCTTATTGCTGTCCGAGTAACCAAGCATGATTTCCTGCATATCGCCTCTTGGTACAAGGCATTCACGATAGACCGGGATAGCAAACAATTTGCGGATAATTGCAGGTGCAGCATGAAGATCCTCAATCGTTTCGAATAAAGGCACCGGCTGCAAAGTGCAATGAACTGTACCATCCGTTTGCTTCGCATACAACCCCGCTTCCTTGCTGAACAACAAAACTTCAAGTATATCGCTTGCCCCTTGGGCCATACTAATCAGGTAGCTGCCAATGCACTTCGGCCCAAATTCGGCCTGTGCCTTCTTAACCGTATGATAAACCTGCAAGCACTCATAGGTTGATTCCGAATACTCAATGTACGGAGAGGTCAAAGGCCGCGGATCCAACAACAACCGGTGCAACAAATCGACCTTGTCTTCCTCGGGCAGCTTCCCATAATCGGCGGTGATGCTCATCTTGGCCAACACTTCAGCCATGGCCAATTCATGATCACGGCTGTGCTGCCTTACATCTAAAGCAGCCAGGTGAAACCCGAACAATTCCGTTTGGCGAACCAGCTTCTTCATATAAGTATCCGCTGCATAGTGGGCGTGATGGTTTCTCAAGCTCCGCTCCACAATCTGCAGATCGGCTATAAATTCAGCAGGAGAAGCATAAAATTTGTCTTTGTTCCTATTCTTAGTGCGCTCGGACGAGGTATGGCTGATTTTCTCGATCATGTAGGAGAGCTTGATGCGGTAAGGTTCTTTCTCATTGCGCCAGACGTCTTCCGATTTTAACTCCAGGTGTTTGCGGTCCTCTTCAATGGATTCCAGCAACTCCGGTGTGACAGTGATAATATTCATACTAAAGCTCAAGTGATGCATCGTTTCCTTGAGAATTTGGCTGTATTTCGTGAGAGCCAGCTGCCGCTGAATCTCAAGCGTCTCCCAAGTTACCTTCGCGGTCACGGACGGATTGCCGTCGCGGTCGCCGCCGATCCATGAACCAAAGCGCAAGAAAGCCGGCACATGCCAAGCGACAGCGGGGTAATATTGGCCTAGGCAGCGTTCCACTTCTTGATAAATCTGGGGCAGCACATCAAATAACGTCTCGTCAAAATAGTACATCCCATTGCGTACTTCATCGATCACTGTCGGCTTACGGTCGCGCAGTTCATCGGTTTGCCACAGGGTGAGCACTTCGTTGTGGAGCTTCTGCCGCAGGTTCTCCCGTTCCCGGAAGGTGAGAATTGGGTTATCCCACTCCTTCATATCATTCGCTATTGTCTGGTTAATATCCAGAATCGCTCTACGCATCGCTTCCGTCGGGTGGGCGGTCATGATCAACTCCAGAGATATGCCCTCAAGAATGTTCAGCACTTCCTTCTCGGAGGTGCCGGCTTTAGCCAATTCGCCGATGATGCTCTGAATCGATCCCGGTTGGATGCTGTCGGCGGCCGCTCTTTCATAATCGCGCTTGCGGCGGATGCGGTGGTTCTGCTCGGCAATGTTCACCAGCTGAAAATATATGGCGAAAGCCCGGATCACCTGATACCGGGTTTCCGGTTTAAGCGAACGGATCGTATCCTTTAAAGTATTGAATAATTCCGGCACAAAACAAGCACGTAAGGACTTGCTCATTTCCCTGATCTTCTCAACCGTATTGAACAGTTCATTGCCTGCTTCACTAACCAAAATCTCTCCAAGAATCGTTCCCAGAAACCGAACATCCCGACGAAGCAGATGATTGGAGTTTGCTTGCGTTTGTTCGTTTACTGTTTCAGTTGCTTTGGACATTTACTCTCACCCCATCTATTTCATTCCGCGCCTGAACCCTCACGGGTTCCGCCAAAAAACACTTTCATTACATAATACTATAAAACCCCTGCATAATACTATAAAATAAGGCTGAAAAATTATCTAATTTCCACTCTTTTGCTGGTTAGCGGATCTGAAGTACGTTATATTTGTATAATTGCTTATTTTGAGGTTGCAGGGGAACTGAGGTGCGTTATTTATGGGTATTCATGCCTAATCGGGCGAGAATGCTGTGAATAGCGCACTACAGATCCGCGAAACGTGAGGACATCCTTAATAAATTAGGATAGCGTCTTATAGTTCCGCTTAGAATCTTCATAAAAAAAAAGCCACATCCAGGCTTTCATCGAATTTAAGTATGGAGCGGGTGATGGGAATCGAACCCACGCTATCAGCTTGGAAGGCTGAAGTTCTACCATTGAACTACACCCGCGTATTATGAACTACACCCGCGTATTAGAGTTAGAGCTTTAAACTAAGTTTAGGTTTAAAGCTAAAGTTAGCGTTGAAGTTTTAAAAAATGGTCGGGACGACACGATTTGAACATGCGACCCCCTGGTCCCAAACCAGGTGCTCTACCAAGCTGAGCTACGTCCCGAAAATAGAAGTTGGAAAAATTAATAAGACACGCGCCCTGAGAGATTCGAACTCCCGACCCTTTGATTCGAAGTCAAATACTCTATCCAGCTGAGCTAAGGGCGCAAAGCAACGTATATTTCGAAGAATCGTCCGCAAGCGGGTTACCTTCAATATAATGGTTATGGAGCGGACGAAGGGATTCGAACCCTCGACCCTCGCCTTGGCAAGGCGATGCTCTACCACTGAGCCACGTCCGCAGAAAAGAGTGGTAATTCGGCTGAATTCTTAAAGAAGCGACCAAAAACCAGCAAAACTTATAATAGCAAAAATCATTGCGAATAGCAAATATAAATTATTGGATGGCTGCTCCACGCACCAAATATTTCCGGAGGTCTGGGCATCAACCTCTCTCAAGTCCATTTGGCAGCCCAAAGCTTCATTTGTTTCAATATCATGTGGAGATCCTCGCCCTTAGGGGTGAGCGTATACTCGACCTTTACCGGGATGGTGGGAAACACTTGGCGTTCGAGAACACCCTGTTCCTCCAGATGGCGCAATGTATTGGTTAACGCAGTAGGACTGATGGCATGAATCTTACGCTGCAACTCACCAAACCTCCGAGTCCCGCAAAACAGCTCGCGCAGTACTAGAAAGGACCATTTGCCGCCGATCACATCCATGGTTTTCTCAATAGAGCATTCGATGATGGTTGGGTTCTTAGGAATATAATTGGGGTCAGCCACTGCTGGACCTGTTGAACCCGTATTGTCTTGTAACAAATTCTCTTGTTCCATCTCCGCTGACATTTACAGTTCCCCCCATAATAGATAGTTAACAAAAGTTGCCTAGCAATAAAAGTTTTAATAACATCATAATAAATTCACTACTATTCATAGTATAGAAACTCTTATAGAATGGCAATAGGTATAAAAATCCTTGTTGTATAAAAATCCCGGACAAAATGAAGGAGGAAGCTTTATCATGAAATATCGTAAATTGGGCAACACCGGATTAAAAGTCAGTGAAATTAGTTTAGGCAGCTGGCTAACCTATGGCGGCTATGTTGAGCAGGAGAATGCGGCGAACTCCATACGTACAGCGTATGATTTGGGAATTAATTTCTTTGATACGGCTAATGTGTATGAACGCGGTGAAGCGGAGAAAGTGGTGGGACAGGTGCTTAAAGACTATTCCCGCGATTCGTACGTCTTGGCTACCAAGGTGTTTGGAGAGATGGGTGACGGCCCTAACGACCGCGGTTTATCCCGCAAGCATATTGTGGAGCAGTGCAACGCCAGCTTAACGAGACTCGGCATGGATTACATTGACGTCTATTATTGTCACCGCTACGATACGGAAACGCCGTTGGAGGAGACCCTTCGGGCGTTGGATGATTTAATCAACCAGGGTAAGGTGTTATATGTGGGAGTAAGCGAGTGGACTGCCGCACAGATGGCGGAGGCCCATGGGTTGGCGGACAAATATCTGCTTGACCGCATTGTGGTCAACCAGCCGGCTTATAATATGTTCGATCGTAAAATTGAACAAGAAGTCATTCCGCTCGGTGAGTCGAAGGGAATCGGACAAGTCGTTTTCTCCCCCTTGGCGCAAGGACTGTTAACCGGTAAATACAAATCCGTCAACGACATTCCGGAGAATAGCCGGGCCGCAAAGCTGGATTGGGTACGCAAGGGGATCACGGCAGAGAAAATTGCTAAAGTTCAGCAGCTGTCTTCCATCGCGGAGGAAATGAACGTATCCATTGGGCAGTTGGCCTTGGCCTGGATTCTGCGTCAGCCTAACGTAGCCAGCGCTTTAGTCGGGGCAAGCCATCCGGAACAGGTTTCGGAGAATGCACAAGCCTCCGGTATTGCATTAACCCCGGAAGCGTTGAATCAAATTGAACAAATCCTGGTCTAGCCTATCTACATATAACTCAACCGTTTGCTTACGCTATAGCGCAAGCAAACGGCACCCGTACCACCCTTACAGTCCGCACATAAATTCCATCACTTTATCGTTAAACCCGGGCAGTCCTTCATGTCCAAAATCGGGGTAAATGGCTAATTGTTTCTTGGAGAGAATCTTATTGTATGCGGCGAATTGGGTGGAAGGCGGGCAGACCGTATCCATCAATCCTACGGCCATCAGCACCTCGCCTTTAATTCGTTTGGCCAGAAATTGTAGATCAATGTAACCGAGTCTCTCGAAAATTTGCTCTTCTCTTTCATGCAGCGGGTCGAATTGACGGAAGTAAGTTCGCAGCTCTTCATAGGCAGCAACGGCTAAATCCATGTCCCACACACGTTTATAGTCACACAGGAATGGATAAATTGGAGCAAGCAGCTTGATTCGCGGCTCCAATGCGGCGCAAGCCAGGGTAAGTCCCCCGCCTTGGGATCCCCCCATAGCTCCGACTCGGGAAGCATCTACCTCCGGGAACTCCATTACAATCCCTGCAAGCTGTGCCGTATCAAGATAGATCTGACGAAACAATAAATGCTCCGGCTCCATATCCAATCCTCTAATGATATGACCCTTGAATGTGTTCCCCTTGATTGCTCCCGCATCCTCTGATGTGCCGCCTTGTCCGCGGCAATCCATGGCGATAACCGAATAGCCCAAGCTTACATAGCCCAGTTTATCAGCCCAGTCTCCGGCATTCCCCGTATATCCATGAAATTGAATAACCGCTGGGTGGGGTTCAGTTGCCTTCTTCGGACGTAAATACTTGGCGTGGATTCGGGCTCCCTTCACTCCTGTAAAATAAAGATCGAAACAGTCCGCCGATGGAACTTGAAACTTGCTTGGAATCAATTCCACATCCGCTTGGGTGTTCTTCATTTCTTGTAGTGCCTCATCCCAAAACTGGTCAAAATCCGCTGGACAAGGATTCACTCCCGTGTATTGTTTTAATTTCTCTAATGGCATATCTATTGCGGGCATAAGATAAGTCTCCTTCATAAGCTTAAGATAGAATCAGCTTAGTAAAGTTCACTATCCCTGTCAATTGCTATTTTAAGCCCGCCAAAACTTCTCATACGGAGAGGCCAAGAGGAGTAAGCTGGCTGGCAGTAAGTTTAATTGATTGCGATCTTCAAATAATTAGGCTGGGAAACATGGGCCAAAGTACCTTTGTGGGTTAAACCGCCGGTTGCCGGGTCTACCTCGAAGGCTTCTATTGTATGGGTGTCCTGATTCGCCGCTAACAGAAAGCTTCCGTCTGGCGTTAGAGCGAAATTCCTTGGTGTCCTTCCTCCAGTAGGGGTGAATCCGACATAAGCCAACAAACCGGTCTTCTCATCTATTTCATAAGTGGTAATGCTGCTGTGTTGGCGATTGGAAGCATACAGGAATTTGCCGGAAGGGGCAATTCGGATTTCGGCGCAGGAATTCTCTTCGAAATCAAGATTCGGCAGTGTTTTTATGGTTTGCACAATCTCAAGTGCCGCCTTGACAGGGTCGTAGGCGAATGCGGTAACCGTGCCGTTCAATTCGTTAATACAGTAAGCATGCTTTTGGTTTTCATGAATGACCAAATGTCTCGGACCGCTGCCAGGGGGCAAATCCACCTTGCCGTGGGCGATTAATTTACGGCTCTCATAATTGATTTCATAAATACGGATTTGATCCATGCCCAGATCAGGAACGAATAAAAATCTGTGTCCGGCATCCAACACAGCTGCATGCGGATGGGGTTTCTCCTGCCTGTCCGTATTGACGCTGCGTCCTTTATGCTGAACAAGATCCTCCAACTCGCCGATTTGGCCGTCTTCTTCGACCGAAAACATACTTACACTGCTCCCGGTATAATTAGCGATGAAGAGAAATTGATCGTCATGCCCCACACTCACGTAACAAGGAACGTCTCCCAAAGTCAGCTTCTCATTTAACCGCAGCAGCTTTCCCGCCGTTCTGCTTATGGAATAGGAGACCACCGATCCGCCCTCGCAGGTTTTGGATTCCTCCACTTCCGACGTAGCGTACAGAAACCGTTGATCCTTGTCGATATTCAGGTAAGAAGGGTTCTTGATTTCCGAGACACTGTCAACTAACTCCATCGTACAGCTGTCCGGGTCAAACACATACCAGTAAATCCCCTGGTTGTTCTCTTCCGCATAACTCCCCACATACACATTGTAACGTCCGTCCCCACGCTTGATCACGAATTATCAATCCTTTTTTTAATAAAATTTTCTGCTGCTCCTAGTATAAACGTTTTTCATCCGTGGATACCAGAATTCTAATATTCCTTGTTTGTTTCAAAATAACCCAGTTCGGGTAAAATATGAATAGTACCCGAGGGCAGATGCCTTTGAATAACTTGAAGGAGGAATTCTAAATGAAACCATCTACAAAAATTGTTGAGAATGGCATTCAAGCGCTGGAAGCCGTGAAAGAACTGCACAATGTCGGTTATACGATGGAAGATATATATGTTTTAGCCCATCATGAGGATGTAACTCATAAAGTGGCGGTTATGGCCAATGTCAATGAAATTGGGGTTAAAGAAGAGGGCGTGCTCCATTCCTTGGCCAACTTGGTTCGTTCAAGAGGCGACGAGATGCGCTCCAAGCTTCAAGCTATCGGTTATTCGGAAACGGAAGCCGGACACTTGGAAGAGGAACTCGATAAAGGCCATATTCTAGTCATCTCTGTATCTAAATAAGACACGTCATCGATTCTGTTTTTAAAGAAGTCGTTGGCTTGGCTGCTTAGGGGCTGTCTCTCAATCATTTGAGGGATGGCCCTTATCCGCCGTTGTACCCGTTTCATCCGCTTCCAGCTTGGTCCGCCGTCCCTTTCGTTTAAACCTCCAAAGAAAAGATATACATAAGAGAAGGACTAAGGCATTCCCTGCCATAACCAAAGACAGCTCGAAAGATTCAGACTGCCAGTACCCCGTAAAGAATACAACCAAGACCACGCACCATATGCCCCATTTAAAGCGGTTTACCCCAAGCTTCTTAGTTTTGCTGCTTGGCCTTGTCGCAATTTTCTGCGGAATCACGATGGTTCACCCCTTCAAAGTAAAGCCAATTTTTCTCTAGACTTGAAAGCGATTTCCCATGTGATTCACTTTAAGAAGTTTTGGGTAAGAATAAAAAATAATAATTTTCGGAGGATACGTGATGACGACAGATTCCTACCCTAACCATGATCTGCAAGAACAAATGCCCTGGAAAGCGGTTTTATATACGTATGAAGCTCTTTCCCCTGTGGAGAAAATCGTTTATGACTATGTGACGAGACATTCCACTTTTTCCCACTCAGATATCCAAAAAATCGCCGAAATAAATAAACTCGATGAGTTTCAGGTGAGAGCCGCGATCATCTTGCTTGTGTTGAAGAAAATGATCCGCAGACCACAAAGGGATTAATACTATGTTTATGTACCAAACCTCTGTCTATACCCGCATTTCCTGCACAACTCTTCCACTACTTCTCTCCGGGAAAATCCGTCAAACAGCTTATTCGCCCTATCGCCCTCTACAATTTCAGAGAAAGACGTGGTATTGATGTTACCTAAATTAATCACACCCTCCCCGTCAAGACAGCAAGGAACAACCGTTCCATCGACCAGGATCGCTGCTTGATTGCGAAGGGCGTGGCAGAAACCCTTGCCCTCCTCTTCCGCTTCCTTTAAATCCGGCCACTTAAACTCGTGATCCTGATTTAAGTAAACGCGTTCAGCCAATTTCAAACCCTTGCCGCGAATGAATTTCTCCTCAATCTTGTAGTCCAGATGAAACTCTTGCTCCAGCATTTCAAGAATTCTGCGGTTTTTCTTCTTTTGTAAATTTGTAGCATTGTCTTGTTCCAGATTCCATAACCTGAAGGACACCAGAATCTTGGACTTCTCTACGGCTTCCCTAACGAATGAAAGAATATTCACCAAATACTCCTCCTTGTCAACAGCCCCTTCATATCCGGCCTCCTCGTGCCCGTCAAAGCTATGCAGTGAGAAATTCATCTGCCGGAGCGCCGGCTTCAGCCAAATCTTCGATTTGGCTTTATTAATCAGCGTCCCATTCGTAGTAATATTGACCTTAAAACCCCGTTCATGGCTTAAGTCCAGAAGCTCATCGATCTTAGGGTGGAGCAGCGGTTCCCCCTTCACATGATAGTAAATATAATCCGTGTGAGGCTTGATCTCGTCTAAAATCTTCGTAAAAGCATCCACTTTGATGAAGTTGGATTGCCGTTTCGTCTGCGGGCAGAAGCTGCAGGCCAGATTGCAAACGCTGGTGATTTCAATATAAAACTTCTTGAACTTTTTCACGGATACGGCTCCCCTTAATTCGGCAATTCATCTGGACAGCACTTTTCATCTATTATTGGGTTTGTATAATATATTCCCATTTAACATCATCGATTTTCCAACCGGATTCTGTATGAATCAAGGAAATGATTTCTTTATGAGGAGCGTACAGTCCGTCATTTTCTATCAGATGGGTTATAGTTACCCTATCGTTGTTCTGCTCTACTGTGGCCTTATCGCTTATATTGGGATCGAAGAAGGAAGCCTCCGCCAACTCTGATTCCGGATAAGCCAGAACATAGCGGTCCCCGTCCTTTTTCATATTCATCATAATGATATTATCTACATAATTTGGTGTAAAGTAAGCGGCAAAGTAATCATACATTTCTTTAAGCGTATACGATTTATCAATGTAGAACTCCATATCCCATGGATTTGACTGTTTCACAAAAGCGATAGCTTCTGATTTAGTCAGCACAGGGGGCTTCGGTACCGGCGTTGGAGTGGGCTGGGCCGTAGGTTCGGCAGTTGCATCGGGCGTTGTTGTGGGCGCTAAAGTTTCAAGGGGTTGGGTTGTAGGGGTTTCCTTATTATCCGCCCTATCGTTCCCGCCGCATCCGGCTATAACCAGCATCATTATACATGTTAGGGTAAGCGATACCTTTGTAAATTTCATGTAAATTTCCTCCTTGGACTTTAGAAAATAACAGTATAGGAACTATGGTACGCTATTTCACGGTTTTGTGCTAATTATGGACGTCTCCGGAAGTACAGGCCTCTATTCAGCCGAATTTTGAGGTTTTCACCCTCATTTCTCTGATATAAAGGCTTGTAGATCCACAAAAAGCTGCTCCCGCAGGAAAAAAACAAATAAAGGCCTGTATTTCCGTGAGTGGTGTGGTTGCGCTCCAGTTTAGAGTTCAATACGCTTTGACGATAAAGAAAATAAATGTCCCGGCCGTGGACTTGGAATTCATCGATATCACTTTGGCCGATTGATAAAAGGTTGATCTTCTGTATCCGATTCACCAATTAACCGCCGAATTTATAAGAGGGAACACCTTTCACTTTCGTTTTAATGCTGAACAAGGAACCCGCCAGGGGCTCAGCAAGAAGGGCTTGGGAATCCAAACCGTTAGTTGCTGTAGTAATATACAAGACATCCATGTGTTCCCCACCGAAGGTGCAGGATGATACTTGGGATACTGGCAATTGAATACTGTCGATTTGTTGTCCCGTATGCGGGTTCCATCGGGAGACTTGATAACCACCCCACTGGGCTATCCAAATCATCCCTTCTGCATCAAGGGTCATTCCATCCGGCAGTCCCCCGTTTTCCGGAATGGTTATCACGATCTTGCGGTTGCTGATTCCTCCGGTCGACAGATCGTAGTCATAAGCGGCTACCTGTTTGGTTACGGAGTCAATATAATACATTATTTTATGGTCCACGCTCCAAGTTAGCCCGTTGGATATGGCCACACCGTCTACTACTTTTCTGATCGTGTGATTCGGTTCCAAACAATATAAAAATCCCGTATGGCCTACACCGTTATAATTCATCGTACCCGCCCAGAACCGTCCGGCCGCATCACATTTACCATCATTGAAACGATTGCCCGGCAAATCCGCTTCCGGGTCTCCTATGAAGGTGAATTGTTCTGTCTGTAAATCCATCGTGTAGAAGCCATGCTCCATCGCAAGAGCCACACCTCCCAGTTGCCGCAGAACTACTGCCCCAACATGCTGGTCTGCCTGAATTGTCCGATTCTCATTGGTTTTAGCATCATGGATATGAATCTGATTCTCCATAATATCTACCCAATATAACAATTCATTCTCTGCGTCCCAACATGGACCTTCCCCAATCCTTGCCCTGATGTCCACTACAACGTTAAGTCCCTCTGTCATTTCATAATCTCCTTTTCACTCTCAGAAAAGATAGGGTCCGATTATGATTATACATGAGTTATTACCAAATGTTAATCTGTTTTTCCAAATTGCCAGAGTGTCCTTCTCACGCTCGTTCTCTTACCCAAACTGACATTTCCCCGACTTCCCGGTTGGCCCAAGCATAGTAGGGAATAAATTTAATCTGCTGCGGATTGTTGTATATGACGGTGCCATCTTGATAGAGACCTGTTCCCCAAGCCTGTTGGTCTATACGCTCTGCTTCCGCGACAATGACTTGGACACCTCCTAATAATTCATGATCAGATTCAACTTTAAGTTCAACATCTGAGGGCAAGACAATTTGCTGCAGATTGGCCCCATTATCAGCCTCTTCCAAGCAATAAACCAACGGACCCCGCTGAAGCGCAACCTTCCCGATGTTAGCCCGAACTAACGGGTTTGCACGAAACCGAAGCACCGACATGGGCAGTATTAATTGTATTACATCATCATTCTTCCAAATGCGATGAATATAAACATATCCATTCAACAAGTGATCCTCCATTTTAAAGGAGGCGCCATTGATCGTTATCTCCGGTTTCCCGCTCCACGAAGGAATGCGCAAAGCCAAGGTAAATTCATTATTCTCCTCGGTATGGACGGTCAAGGAAACATGCCCTGCCCAAGGCAGCTTAGATTCCTGAACAACGCGGATCTTCCTCCCGTTCATTTCTACTTGACCTTGTCCTCCAATATACAAATGAGTAAACAGTGTACTATCTTTTTGAGTGTAAATATACTGTCCCAAAGAAGCCAGCAGCCTTGCTACATTAGGAGGGCAGCAGGCGCAGGCGAACCAACCTTGTCTGGTCGGTTTTACATGTGTAAAATTCTCATTTTTTTCGCATGCCTCCGGCCATACCTCCAAGGGATTCACATAGAAGAAATGTCTTCCATCAAGCGACATACCTCCCAACACGGTATTGTAAAGCGCGCGTTCCATAATATCTGCGTATTCGCTATTAGCCTCGACACGAAGCATCCGCTGGGCAAAGAAGATTAGACCTATGGATGCACAAGTTTCAGCATAAACGGTATCGTTGGGAAGATCATAATCCAAGGAAAACGCCTCCCCCTGAGCTTTAGATCCAATACCGCCAGTAATGTACATTCGTTTGGATACCATGTTCTTCCACAGCTCCCGGCAAGCTTCAAGCAACCCTTCATCTTGGGTTTCAACAGCAACATCAACCATTCCAGCACACATATAGACCAATCTGACCGCATGCCCTTCCGCAGAATTCTGACTGCGCACTGGCTTATGAGCTTGACAATATTGCCGATTCAGCAGATTGTTGTTCCAATAGCCAGTCCTGCCGCGCTTCTCCCATTCCGCTTCAAAGAAATAGGGGTCTTGCCCGCGTTCATCAAGGAAATACTTGCTAAGCAGCAAATATCTTTTTTCTCCAGTAGCTTGATATAGTTTGACCAAGGCCAGCTCAATTTCTTGATGACCGTCATATCCCCTAATCTGCCCGTCCCCGGTTCCAAAGATAGAATCAATATAATCAGCTAACCGGCATACGACATCAAGTATTTTACGTTTTCCGGTAGCGTGAAAATAAGCAACTGCCGCTTCGATTAAGTGGCCGGCACAATACAACTCGTGGCATTCTGCCAAGTTTGTCCAACGCTTCCCAGGTTCTTTTACAGTATAGTACGTATTTAAATAACCATCTTCGTGCTGTGCCCTTGCAATAAGTTCTATCGTTTCATCCGCTAACCGTTCCAACTCGGGATTCGCACCGATTTCTAATAAGTAAGCTGCGGCCTCTAACCATTTAGCCGGATCACTGTCTTGGAACATCATGCCATGATATTCACCTTGAATATCGCCGGCAGCAATTCGGAAATTTTGAATTGCGCAGCTGGGCTCCGCTCCAGGTATACGGTCATTTAGAGCTTCCCACTGATAGGGTACTACAACGTGCCGGATCAGATTCATATAATGGGTCCAATAAGTGTCCTGAATATCCATATGTTTCAAAGGCAATAAGGTTGCTTGGTTTAATTTGTTCATAACGGTATGTTGTTCCTCCATTGATTTCGTATATGCGTTACCCTTTAATTCCAGTCATGGCAATTCCTTCGATAAAGTACCTTTGGGCAAAAGCAAAAACTATAATCGATGGCAGAACTACAATACACACCGCAGCCATCAGTAAGTTCCATTGTGAAGAATATTGCCCTGAGAATAGAGTAAGCCCCAGCATAAGCGTGTAATTTTTTTCCGAATTCAAATACATGACAGGGCCTAAATAATCATTCCAATTGAGCAAAAATGTAAACAACCCTACTACAATCAATGCTTGTTTACTAAGAGGAAGGATAATTGTTGAGTAAATCCGCAGGTGATTGGCTCCATCGATCAATGCGGCTTCGTCCAATTCTCTTGGGATGGTCATGAAGAATTGCCTTAATAAAAAGATATTAAATAAACCTCCTCCAAAAAATGCAGGAATAATTAACGGGGCAAAAGTATCGGTCAACCCAAGGTAACTCCATCCAACGAAATGGGGAATCATGACAACCGCAAACGGCAGCATCAATGCAGTTAACATAATACCAAAAACTTTATCCCTTCCAGGCCAATCAATCCTTGAAAAACCATAGGCGCATAATGAACTCGTTAAGAGCACACCTGCAATATTTAAGACGGTTATTATTGAGGTGTTATAGAAGAAACGATTGAAGGGTTGAGACGTCCATGCATCCATAAAATTTTCAAACCGCAAAACGTTTGGAATGATTGTCGGTTCTACTTGAAAAATTTCACTCGTATCGACAAGGGCTGTTCTGACCATCCATAAGAAGGGGAATAAACAAATGATTGAACCTATAATTAATAATAAGTAGATTAACGTTTTACTAAATGCATTTGTCCTTTTCATTTATTTTTTCCATCCCCTTCGTAATACACCATCGATTTCGAAAATTTAAAGATTAAATAGGTTAACACTATGGAAACAATAATAAGGATCACCGCCGCTGCGCTGGCAGCCCCCATCCTTGAAAATCTGAATGCGCTTTGAAATATATAAAGAACGTACAGAAAACCTGATAGGTCAGGCCCGCCTGTAGCACCAGCCGTCGTGGTGCCCGCTGTTCCACCCATCAAAGTAGGTTGAACAAATGTTTGAAGCGCATTAATAAACCCGATCACCGTATTCATGAAAATAACAGAAGAACTTAATGGAATCGTAACATAGAGCATCTTGTGCCATGAATTGCCTCCGTCAATTTCAATAGATTCGTATAAATGTGACGGTATACTTTGAAGACCTGCAAGAAAAATAATAATTGTACTGCCGCACAGCCATATACTAAATAAGATAAGCGTTGGGATAAAAGTTGTATCTGAACTCAAAAACGTAGAAGGAGGCAAGCCAACAGATTGCAGCAAATAATTTGCAATGCCAAAGTTAGGCTGGAGTATCCAAATCCATATTAATGTGGTGGAGGCTAACGGGATGACGACGGGCAAATAAAAAATACTGCGAAAAAGACCGAGACCCCTCACTTTTTGATTCAATAATACAGCAACAAAAAAAGAAAAAACGATGCCAAGAGGAACGCTAACAGCCACATAATAAAACGTTGCCTTTATGGCAGGGAAAAAGAAGAATCTTTCTTGGCCGGTAAACATGCTCTT
>DASWUO010000042.1:0-4761 GCA_036401615.1 Bacilli bacterium
TATTTTCATTGTCTCTTCCGCCCTCTGCAGAACTACCCGCACCGTTGGCGCCTTGAGCAGCTTCAGCATTGGCCGCTTGCTCATAAAGCTTCATGGATAACCCGTGCAGAACTTCCGTTAATTCTTCTGCAGCTTTCTTAATGGCTTCCAAATCATCGCCCTCTAAAGCTTTCTTCACGGTTTCTTTTGCTTCATTGGCTTTATCAATCTCTGATTGATCTACTTTATCGCCAAGATCCTTAATGGTTTTATCAACTGAATACACAAGTTGGTCTGCGGAGTTGCGAACTTCAACCGATTCTTTACGCTTACGGTCTTCTTCAGCATGCTCCTCAGCGTCTTTCATCATCTTATCAATTTCTTCCGTACTTAACCCGCCTGAAGAAGTAATGGTAATCTTCTGGCTTTTACCCGTTCCTTTATCCAGTGCAGATACATTTACGATCCCGTTCGCATCAATATCAAAGGTTACTTCGATCTGTGGAACGCCGCGCGGTGCTGGTGGAATATCACCAAGCATAAATCGCCCTAAAGTTTTATTACCATTAGCCATGGAGCGCTCGCCTTGCAGAACGTGAATCTCTACACTGGTTTGGCTGTCGGCATAAGTGGAATAAATTTGTGATTTGCTGGTTGGGATCGTGGTGTTTCGATCGATCATCTTAGTAAATACCCCGCCGGCTGTTTCAATCCCAAGTGACAGTGGTGTAACATCCAGAAGAACGACATCCTTGACGTCTCCTGTCAGGACTCCGGCTTGAATGGCCGCACCCAAAGCAACTACTTCATCAGGGTTAACGCCTTTATAAGGCTCTTTACCGGTCAATTTCTTAATGGCATCCACAACAGCAGGTATCCGTGTAGAACCACCTACAAGAACGACCTTATGGATATCGTTTGCTGTAAGCCCGGCATCACTCATCGCTTGACGTGTAGGTCCAAGAGTTCTCTCTACCAGCTTCGAAGTTAGATCATCGAATTTAGCGCGGGTTAAATTCATTTCTAAATGCTGGGGAACCCCATCAACCACTGTGATAAAAGGCAGGGATATGGTCGTTGTCAATACACCTGATAAATCTTTTTTGGCCTTCTCAGCCGCATCCTTAAGACGCTGTACAGCTACTTTATCTTTGCTCAGGTCGATGCCGTGCTCTTTCTTGAATTCTGCTGCAATGTGGTCGATAATGATTTGGTCAAAGTCATCGCCGCCCAGACGATTGTCACCACTGGTTGCCTTCACTTCGAAAAAACCTGCGCCCAATTCAAGGATAGAAACGTCAAAGGTTCCGCCCCCAAGGTCATAAACCAGGATGGTTTGATCTTCGGTTTTCTCCAACCCATATGCCAATGCTGCTGCAGTTGGCTCATTGACGATACGCAAAACCTCCAAACCGGCAATCTTGCCTGCATCCTTAGTAGCTTGGCGTTGGCTGTCATTGAAATAAGCCGGCACTGTAATAACCGCTTGTGTTACGGTTGTTCCCAAGTAAGCTTCTGCATCCGCCTTTAATTTCTGCAGGATGATGGCCGAGATTTCAGGAGCTGTATAGTTGGTTTCATCTATTTTCTCTTTATGGTTGGTACCCATGTGGCGTTTGATAGAGCTAACCGTACGTTCCGGATTAGTAATCGCTTGGCGTTTGGCTGATTCCCCTACAATACGTTCTCCGTCTTTCTTGAATCCTACAACAGAAGGAGTTGTTCGATTGCCCTCCGGATTAGGAATGACAACAGCTTCTCCGCCCTCCATAACCGCTACACATGAATTCGTTGTTCCTAAATCGATTCCGATTACTTTACTCATTTCATTATACCTCCAGATATGATTATTGTGATTAACTGCTTACTTTGACCATCGCCGGTCGAAGCACTCTGTCCTTTAACATAAATCCTTTTTGAATCTCTTCCACCACATAGCCTTCTTCAAATTCTTCGGACTCCACTTGCATAACCGCTTGATGGAAATCCGGATTAAAAGGTTGGCCGACGGCTTCCATCGGTTTTAACCCTTGTTGTTCAAGAGCTTGGATCATTTGCCTCAAGGTCATATCCACCCCCTTGGTTAAAGCCTCAGGGTCTTTGCTTTCTTTGCCGGCAGAAAGGGCTCTCTCTAAATTATCAAGTACGGGCAACAAAAGTTCCATTAACTGCGAGGAAGCATATTTGGCGAATTCCTCACGTTCCTGTTTAGCCCGACGGCGGAAATTATCGAAATCAGCTTGGGTTCTAAGAAACCGCTGATAATTCTCATCAACCTTCTTTTGCAGTTCCTCCAGAGGTCCAGGTATCACTTGCGCTATATCATCTTGTGCTGCTTTATCTGAAAATCCTGCTTCATCCTGCTCTTCACTTACACCAGTCTGAGGTTCAGATTCCATTTCATCTCCTGGGTATGTAGCCTCTTGGGTGCTGTCAGCCACTGCCTCAGGATTCATTTCTTTACGCTCCGCAGCTGCTGATTTCTCATTGTAATTCACTTTGAATCACCTCCTTAATAGAATGGAATAATTTGTTTTGTAAAGTTTCGAGTAAAAAGTTGCCAGCCTTAACCTCAAACATCACGACTTATTCAATTTCATTGAATTGTTTCATCTTTATCACAGTGTGAATTCTTAGGATGGCTGCGGCCACTTCACCGGCAGCTTTGAGGGCATGAACCTTAACCAAGGTTGGATCGGCAATACCTTGTTCCAAACAATCAATGAGTGCACCGGTATCACAATTAATTCCAATGGAATCGCTGCGGCCGGTTAACTGGGCGGTTTTTACCTCTTCCACTTTCTCAAGAGGATTAAATCCTGCATTAATAACAATTTGAGCGAGTGGTTTACTTAATGCTTCGGATACGGCGGAAACGCCAAACCCTTCCATTCCCTTTATGGTTTCCCTGTATCGATCCAACTCATAAGCAGCTGCTATTTCGGCAGCTCCCCCACCCGGCAAATAACCGCCTCGTACGGCCGCTTGCAGTGAAGCAGCTGCGTCCTTGGCAATTCTGGCCCTTTCGCCAACTACCTCCGAAGTACTCGCTCCGACAAGTATGGTGATGACCGCTTTCCCCGAACCTCCGGATAATCTCACCTTCTCCAAATGTTCGTCATAAGACAGCTGCTCTGCCCGACCAAGGTAAGCTGATAGTTCCTCATTGGATTTCTTCAAGGCAATACGTTTCACGGGCTTAGCCGCGGTATGTTCACATATCCTCTGCATATCCACGTAGGAAACTCTTTGCAGCACCATGATGCCAAGATCCGAACAGTATTGCTCAGCTTCCTTATCCACACCCGATCCAACAACAAGCAGCTTAATATTTAATAAGGCTAACTTCTCAATTTGAATCAGATATTGTTGCCGAAGCTCCATGAATTTCTGAAAGCCGGTTTCAGTACTTAACGCTTCTTCATCCAATGCCTCAGGTTCAAGTGCATCTTGCAATACCAATATAGAAAAAGGATGCAATGGTACTTCCAACGTGCTATTCAATGGCTTCTTACCAATCAGCAAGCCTGGAAAAACTTCGTTTTCCGCTTTCTCATGTGCGGTTACTGCATCTGCAAAAGAAAATTTAACATCTTGAAGCTTCTCAATACCAAGACATTTCGCCCCGTCAAGAACAAGTTCAGCGATATCTTCATATTCCCTTCCTGCAATTAAAGCAACACGGTGCAGCAACGGATCATCCAGCCCCTGAATTACACGGGAACGTGAAAGCAGATCTTCAACTACCCGTTTCACTCCCAACTGCATGCCATGGACGACTTTGGAGACCGGAACCCCCCTGATGACTTGGGCTACCCCTTCACTAACAAGTGCGCCTGCAAGGACTGTTGCTGTGGTTGTTCCATCACCCACACGGCTTTGCTGAGACCGGGCCACCTGTACAAGCAATCGTGCCGCCGGGTGGGTTACATCCATTTTTTCTAGGATGGTTACTCCATCGTTGGTAATAATCACTTCACCTTGAGCACCAACCAGCATGGTATCCAGCCCCTTGGGACCTAAAGTGCTCTCAACCGCCGAACAAATGGCGCGAATGGCTCCCGCGTTATTCAATAACGTAGAATACCTTTCTTCTCTATCCTGATTGCTAAGATTCACTTGACTCATCAAGGACGATCCTCTCGCATATAAGTTATTTATTCTTTCGGGATAGAATGACCGCCAAATCTTTAGAGAAATGATCCAGCAAGCTAATCACCTTGCCATATTCCATCCGGGTAGGGCCGAGAATGCCTATCGTACCGAGTGACTTTCCGGAAATTGAATAAGTGGCTGTAATTAAGCTGCAATCATTAATGGCTTCCACACTGTTTTCTGTCCCGATTCTCACTTGGATTCCTGAAGAAGTTGAGGAAAACATCTTGACAAGCGTTTGTGTTTCATCGAATAGATCGAGTAAGGTCTTAACCTTCTCCACATCTTTAAATTCGGGTTGAATCAACATTTTGGTTGCCCCACTGAGAAAAATACGATGATCCTCTTCATTCTCAAGTACGTTCTCTACCAGCTGTACCAATTCCTCATATCGGGAAATGTGCTTGCCGAGTTCCGTGCTAATTTCGTTATATAACTTGGACTTTAATTGCAGCAGCGGGACACCTCTTAATTTCGCATTAAGAAGGTTGACGACTTTCTCAATTTCCCCAATGGAAATCCCCTCGGGAATAGTTACCGTTTTATTCTCGACATGGCCGGTATTTGTGACAATGATGGCAACAGCCGAATATTCATTTAGCGGAATAAGCTGCAGATGCTTCAATG
>DASWUO010000043.1:0-1912 GCA_036401615.1 Bacilli bacterium
AATCTGCTCCGCAGTTGTGATGTTTCCCATCGGCGCCAAGGGCTTGCGGTAAAATGCCGCTTTCTGATGCGGGTTCTCTCCGTATCGCAGATCCTGCACTTTCTCATAAGTTACGGTATAACGTTCCGGCAGAGGCTCACCCATCTGCTTGGACAGGTAGTCTGAAATCAAAGCATCATAAGCTGCGGTATGCCGAAAGACTTTGGCAGCGAGTTTTCTTCTGGTTTCAAGGGTAGTATCGATGTCTGAAGCGACAGCAGAACCAGATTTAAGCTGGCTCAGAACCTCCGAATAATCTCCGGCATCCACGATGACCGTAACAAATGCATGATTTTTTGCAGCAGAACGAAGCATGGTCGGACCGCCAATATCAATGTTTTCAATAGCTTCTTCGTAGGTAACCTCCGGATTCGCAATTGTTTCTTGAAAAGGGTACAGATTTACAACAACCAAATCGATATAACGAAGATCAAGCTGCTTCATCTGCTCCTGGTGGTCTTCACTGTCCCGAACCGCCAACAATCCGCTATGTACCGCAGGGTGCAGGGTCTTCACACGACCATCGAGTATCTCCGGAAACCCTGTAAAATCGGAAATTCCCACTACAGGCACTGCATTCTTCGTAAGCAAACTCTTCGTTCCACCGGTCGAGATAATTTCTACACCCAAACTAACCAATTCTCTTGAAAAATCAACGATTCCTGTTTTATCCGATACACTGATAAGCGCTCTTCTGATGGCCACTAATCTGCCTCCTTGTATTATAAGTCAACCAATTTATTTCTCTTATGAAAACACATGAACTCTCCGGCCTTCTATTTGCACCCTGCCCTCACGTATAGCTTGGATCACTTGGGGAAGCAGTTCATGTTCAACGGCATGTATTCTGGTTGTAAGGGTCTCTATCGTATCTTCGTTACTGACTGTTACCGTTTTTTGAGCAATGATGGGGCCTGTATCCATGCCTCCGTCAACAAAATGAACCGTTGCCCCGGCCGCTTTCACACCATATTCAAGAGCCTGCTCAACCGCATGCAATCCTGGAAAAGCAGGCAGCAGCGCGGGATGGACGTTAATCATTCTTCCATAGTACGGCTGCACTAAACAATCTGTAATCAATCGCATGTATCCTGCAAGGACAATTAAATCAATGGGACCGGCCTCATCCAGCTGCCGTACAATATCCTTATCCAATTCCACTCTCGAAGGGTAATCCTTGGCCCGAACTATAAACGAAGGGATTCCCGCTGCTTCAGCCCGGCTTATAACCCCAGCCTTCGGCCTGTCGCAAACAAGAAGCTTTATCGATACATCCAACCTTCCTTGCTTCACGGCATCCACTATAGCTTGAAAGTTTGATCCGCCGCCTGAAGCAAATATGGCAATACGAAAGGGCTCACTCATCCAATGTCACCTTATTCATACACTTGTACCTTATCATACAACTGCACCCTTGAAAGTAACCACTTGTTGTCCAGTAGTAACTGTACCGATTCGATAAGCCTTCTCTCCAAGCTTTCCGGCTATTCTTAATGCCTCTTCAGCCTGCTCAGCAGAAACTACCACAACCATGCCTATTCCCATATTAAATGTGCGGAATAAATCATTGTTGCTGATCCCGCCCTCGCGTTGCATAAGGGTAAAGATCGGATGAATCGGCCATGAGCCATATTCAATCCCAACATTCACACCCGCCGGCAGCATACGCGGGATATTCTCAATAAATCCGCCGCCGGTGATGTGGGCCATTCCTTTTATTTCAATCTGGTCCAGCAGGGCCAGAATGGATTTCACGTAAATTTTGGTTGGTTCAAGCAGCACGTCCCCCAAAATCCCGCCAAGCTCAGCAACATGATCCTGCAGTTTATAGCCCTTCTGTTCAAGCAGCAGCTTACGCACCAAGGAGAAACCG
>DASWUO010000044.1:0-9690 GCA_036401615.1 Bacilli bacterium
TTACTTGTCGGCGCTGCAGCAGAGTGACTTTTCGGCGGTGACCCGCTACAAAAGCACCCCCACCGCTTTTATCTATGATGAGGGGAGAAACACGTATACTCCAAGTAACTTTGGAGGGCGGTATACCAACGAGTTTATAGATTTACGGCAGGCGATTGCCCAATCCGATAACATCTATGCGGTTAACACGATTATGAAGATTGGTGCGGATCAAGTGATTGCTATGGCGCGCAAGCTGGGCATCTACAGTGAGATGAAGCCTCTGCCGTCTTTGGCTTTAGGCACTTTTCCGGTAAGCCCGTATGAGATGGCTTCCGCCTTCAGTGTTATAGCGAACCAAGGGGTGCGGGTGAGCCCGACGGCGATCTTGCGTATTGAAGATGCCGACGGCAAGATTCTGTTCGAAGCCAGCCCCCAGCGGGAGAAGGTGATGGAGCCGGCGGCGGCTTATGTGTTGACCACCTTGATGGAGAGTGTCTTTGATCAAGGGGGGACCGCCAGCCGCGTAGCGCAAATCCTGAAGCGGCCCGTGGCGGGCAAGACCGGCACCACCAACACGGACTCGTGGATGGTGGGCTTTACGCCGGAGCTGTCGACGGCGGTCTGGGTTGGCTATGATCGCGACCGCAAGATCAGCTCGATGGAGTCGCGCAAAGCGGCCCCGATCTTTGCCGAGTTTACGGAACGCACCCTGGCGGCGATTCCGCCCAAGGTTTTCCCGATTCCCGATGATGTCGTGAATCTGAACATTGACCCGATGAGCGGCAAGCTCGCCGGGGCAGACTGCCCCAACACGAGGATGGAGGCCTTCGTGGTGGGGAGCGAGCCGGTCGAGTACTGTTCAGAACCGGCTTCCGAAGGTACGCCCGGTGGGACAGACGGGGATGGCGTCAATGCTGGGGCAGGATCCGATGGCGGCGGCAAGGACACCAGCTGGTGGGGCGACCTCAAGCGTTGGTGGAACGATTGAGGTTGTATCGTATTCAATTAGCCCACTATTGCGCCATCTCTTCATGCTCATTTCAATGTGCCTTTCACAAATAAGCGCCCTTTGGGATCTTACATCTTGCGATCCAAAATGATTGTCCAATATAAGAGCCAAAAGGGAGCTAAAACGTTGCTGAATACTTATCGAGCATGCCGGAACTTTTTTGCCTAAAGCAGCTTTATCTTTCTCCCCACCTTCTTTATAATTAGGGAATCGTTTTATTCATCCTAATCATAACGGAGGAACCCATTTATGAATGTATTCATCGTTTATGCCCATCAAGAGCCGAAGTCGTTCAATGGAGCGCTCAAAGACACTGCGGTGGAAACCCTCGAAGCCTTGGGCCACACGGTCAAGGTTTCCGATTTGTATGCCATGAATTTTAAAGCGATCGCCGATCAACACGACTTTACCGAGCTGGAAAATGCGGATTACTTTAAATACCAAACGGAGCAGATCCACGCCTCGAAGCATGACACATTTACCAGCGATATTACGGCCGAGTTGGAAAAGCTGAAATGGGCGGATTTTGTGTTGTTTCAATTTCCTTTATGGTGGTTTTCCATGCCCGCGATCCTGAAAGGTTGGGTGGACCGCGTATTCGCCATGGGCTCTATCTACGGAGCAGGCATTGGCGCCTACGATACAGGCGGCCTAAAAGGCAAAAAGTCCATGCTCTCCATCACAACCGGAGGACCTGAACTGATGTATTCGCCCCATGGGAAGAATGGGGATATTCATGAGAATATTCTGTTCCCGATTCATCATGGGATTCTATATTTCTCCGGCATGGACGTCCTCCCGCCATTTATTGCATACAGCGTAGCTAGGGATCCGGCTAAGCGCGAGCAGTACATAATTGATTTTAAGAAGCGGCTCTTATCTATAGATACCACCCCCGTGATTCCGTACCACCCTTCCTCCCACTACGACGAAACGATGCAGCTTAAACCCGAATTCAGAGGATGATGCTCCCACTACACATTAACGCGGGTTTTCCGCGTTAATCCAACCAAGTTACTCCCATAACCCCTCTTATGCCAACCCCTGCTTCAATTCGTCCGACGAATGGTGCCACCACTCCTGATTGTGCTCCACCAGCGCATTTCTTAAAGCCGCTTTCTCCACTTCATTCAATCCGTCCAATATAATACGCCGCTTGAGGGCATAATCCATCTTGTTCACATGATCGGCCAAGATCTTCCACCCTTTGCGCGCTTCGGTGTCGACCAGCATTTCACACGCCGTGACTCCAGCATAATATTGCCCCTCTTCCTTGCGGCCTACGGCAACCCAAACAATCCAGCACTTGCGGCCACCCTGCACTTCCTCTTTATTCATGGTAAATTTAATGCCTTTCTCCACCTTACTCTTCGCATGAATGGCACCTATGTCAATATAAGCTTCGTCTCCGTCAATGATGATGCTCGACAGGTTGCTAAGATCAAGCGCCCCTGCACCAAATCCTTTGTGTTCCTTGTTGCTGACCACGTTTAACGAGATTTTTCGGTCACTTTTGAACTCCATAAACCTTCACACCTTCCAGTTAGAATATTCCCCCAATACAAACATATACATGCTGTAGATGCTTGTCAATGAGGTGGAAAAGGATGAACCGAAAACTCAAGAACCTGCTTGAACCAAGACACATGGCTTTCGCCTTACTATGTATAACGGCTGTGGTGGTTAGCCTAAGCCTATACAGCAGTTCCCCGCAGGTAGAAACCTATATCAGCGAACCTTCAGCGATTACTGCGCCGCAGCAGAGTCCAAACCCGGCCAACTCTCCTCCCAAGCAAGTCCCGTTTCCTTTAAGCCAGCGGCTTGTGGAGTATCATATCCAAGTTGCGCTGAATGCTAAAGACAAGCAGCTTCAAGGAGCACAAACCCTAACTTGGACCAACCCGGGCAAGAAACCGGTGACGGAGCTTTATTTCCACCTGTATCCGAACGCCTTTCAATCCATGAAATCCACCTTTGTCGGGGAGTCGGGGGGCAAGCTGCGCGGGAAACCCATGCCGCCTAACACTTTCGGATCGATGCAGGTTCACTCGATCCAAACCATTCAGGGGGATGACCTTCTGCCCCGCATGAGGTTTGTTCAGCCTGATGACGGCAACAAGAACGATCAGACGCTGCTCTTGGTCAAGCTGAACCAACCCGTTCCTCCTCATGGGAAAGTAACCTTGGAGATGAGTTTTACGGTGAAGCTTCCTTTTGCTTTTGCCCGAATGGGGTATGTTGACGATTTTGTTATGGCCGGGCAGTGGTTTCCGAAGTTGGCTGTTTACGAACCGGCCGGGATCCGGGGGGTCAAGAAAGAAGCTTGGAATCTCCACCAATACCACGGAAATTCTGAATTTTATGCGGATTTCGGTATCTATAATGTACAAATTCAGGTGCCCTCCGATTATATTGTCGCTGCTACCGGTTTTCCTACAACCCAGCCCACCGAACGGAACGGAACCAAGACCTATCATTTCTATGCCGATGATGTCCATGATTTTGCCTGGGCGGCCTCCCCCCATTTTGTCTATACCGAAGTTCCCTTTTCCAGCAAGAATATTCCCGGCATGAAAATCAAGCTTTATCTCGATCCCCGCCATGAGCACTTGCGAAACCGCTATCTGTATGCCGCCAAAAAAGCCCTGGCCCGCTACAGCGAGTGGTACGGCGTTTACCCCTATTCCACCCTTTCCATTGTCATCCCGCCGGATGGCGGCAATGGAGCCGGGGGCATGGAATATCCCACACTGGTTACTGGCTGGGCTGCTGCAGTGAAACATCCCGACGAGGCATTGGAGCGGGTCATTGTCCATGAGATCGGGCATCAATTCTGGTACGGTATGGTGGCGAGCAATGAATTTGAAGAAGCTTGGCTGGATGAGGGCCTGACCTCCTATGCCGAAGATAAGGTGATGGAAAGCGAATATGGTATCCGCGCCAACCTTCCCTTAGAATCAAGCTACATCACCTCTCCTGCACCGCTTAAGCAATTCTCGTGGAATTACGATGATTATAGCCAATACAGTGAAAACGTCTATACCCGCGCCAAACTGGTGCTTCTCGGCATTGAGAAACAAGCGGGCCCTGATCAGATGAAGCGTATCTTGAAAACTTATTTTCAACGGTATAAATTTAAACACCCCGACTCCCATGACTTTCAACAAGTGGTTGAAGAAGTGACAAAGAAGCCTTGGGATGATTATTTCAACCAGTTTGTCTATGGCGGGTTGATGGTGGATTATTCAGTGGAGGGCATCCGTACGAAAGCAATCCAACACAAGGGGGCAAAAGCCTTTGAGAATAAAGTCACAGTTCGAACCCATGGGGGTTATGCCTCCGAGGTTCCAATCCTGTTTCATTTCACCGACGGGAGCTCTGTACGTAAGAAGTGGAAAGGGAACGACCCCCTCATTCAATACACCCTAATCCATAAATCTCCCTTGGACTGGGTGGCTATAGATCCACAGCACAGCCTAATCCTCGAAAATAAACACAATAACAACTTCATCCGAACACAGGTAGCCGATACCTTGAAAATCCGTTGGAACTTAGGCGCTGTAAAATTCATAGAGGCCCTGTTAGGTTGGGTCGCATGGTGAGGAGGAGAACTTGTGAAAACTTATCTTAAAGCCGGGTGGGAATCAACAAAAGGGCAATCCTTCATCATAGCCGTCTTGTTCATCTATGAACTGCTGTGGGGCGCCCTGCTGTATAAATTTGTGCAATCCCTTCTAACTCCCCTGCTGCACCGGTTTCCGGGAAATGATCTGGACGAAACCTCGGTTCACCTTTTTCTGGCCGAAAGTCAATTTCAATTAACCAAAACTGATGTCAGCCATGTCTATCTCTGGAGCCTGCTGGCCTTCTGCCTTGCAAGAATGCTGCTTAGTCCCATGATTAATGCAGGTCTCTACTATTCCATCCACATTCAAGGTCCCCAAGGGGCCGCCTTTATTGAGGGGGTTAGGGAGAAATTCAAGCCTTTTCTTGTGCTGTATTGGGTGCGTATAGGGGTTACTTTGACCCCGTTATATTGGATAGTGCCTTGGCTGAGCGGCATTGTCAGGGATGAGGCAGCCCATTCCTCCGTACTCTGGACCGTGAGCCCCGTCTTAGGCGGATATTTATTATTTGGGGGGTTCGTGCATTTGTGTTTTATGTATATGCAGTGGAGCCGCATCACGGGGCACACCCTGCCCCAATCCTTGATCTTCCTGGTCCGGCGGCTCTTTGCTGCTGTAGGGATTACCTTCATGGTTGGGATGATTGCTTTATTGGTGGCCGTGGTGATCCTTTCCCTATCTATTCTATGGGCGGGCATTATAGCTTTGGTGCTTCACCAACTTTATCAGCTGCTAAGAATCTTTCTAAAAGTTTGGGAGATCGCTGCCCAATATCATTTATGGCAAAGTAAATAAAAGAAGGTTAGCGTACGTTAATGTTTCGACAAAGGCTGCTGCTCAATTTGACTTTTAGCTATGCTGCGAGTCTCTATTGACATAGTTAATAGCCTTTTTTGTCGTTTTTGATAACTTTATGGTGAAAATATGAATATTTTGCGACAAAGGAGGATATATAAAGAGAGTAGCGAATTAGTAAGAATACAAAAATGCCGAATTTCCACGAAAAGTGGAAAACGGGGGAACCATTATCTGGGTGAATTGATCTCGCTTCTAAGTGATCATAGGGTACCTTCAACCGAACCCTCAGCTAACCTCGTACGCACTGGAAGGAGTCACCGTTTTGAAGAAGCGTTTTTTTCTGTTTGCATTAAGTTTAATTTTATTGGTCACTTCACAGGTTGGCAGTGTGTTTGCGGAATCATCATTGGAACAAGCGGCTAACGAACTGATTGGTGTGCATTACAAGTATGGCGGAACAACAACGAAAGGCTTCGATTGCTCCGGATTTTCCATGTATGTATTCAAGCAATTTGGAATCAATCTCCCCCGTGTTTCAAGAGATCAAGCCAAGATAGGAAATGCCGTTTCCAAAAACAATTTGCGTCCGGGTGATTTATTATTCTTTAACACCAACGGAAGAGGCATCTCCCACTTAGGCATATACCTCGGGGACGGAGAATTTATTCACTCTTCTTCCAGCAATGGTGTCATTAAGAACAAACTTAGCCAAGCCTATTATGTGAAGAGATATGTAACTGCTCGTCGTATCCTAGGAGAAGCCGACTTTAAGGAAGTCACAGCGGATCTCCTTGACGAGGAATTGGATGAAGAAATTCAAGAAGAAGACGTTACAGCAGTTGCTCCTGCTGTTACTCCCTAAGTAGATATACCCGCTTGGCAAGATATTGAAACAGGCTATGCAGTAATAAATTTAAATCCCCCTGTCTCGCCTTCACAGGCTGATCTATAGGGGGATTTTTTATGTGGTTGGTTGGCTGGCCGTAATTAACCCGGCTATGACCATGTATTTGCGTTTGCTGTAGCTGTAAGCGGGATTAGCCGGGTTGCAGCGTTGAAAGTGGGTATTTTGCGGCTAGGGATTTTCCCTAAGCCGGAAAAGTCGGGTTAGAGTAAAGTAGTTGGTTGCCAAGTGAGCTGCTCCTGCATGGACAACGGCTTTGGCTTTACCCGGAACAGCTACTCCAAGATCTTTTGTGTTACACTGGGAAAAAGAAAAAATCGTGAACATCAAGGAGATAGACATGAAGCTGGTATCTTGGAATGTAAATGGTTTGAGGGCCTGCGTAAATAAAGGGTTTAACGATTACTTCGCCAAAACGGGGGCCGACATATTCTGTATTCAAGAAGCAAAACTGCAGGACGGGCAAATTAGCTTGGACCATGGCGGGGACTATTCACAATATTGGAGTTATGCACTGAAGAAAGGTTATTCCGGAACGGCTGTATTTACTAAAATTAAACCGCTATCCGTGCGGTATGGCTTTGAAGAGGAGCTGGAGCCCGAGGGGCGGCTCATCACGTTGGAGTTCGACACCTTCTACTTAGTGAATGTTTATACCCCAAACGCCAGACGAGACCTATCGCGGTTAAACTATAGAATGGAATGGGAGGATCGGTTCCGGGGGTTCCTTCAGCAACTGGACACTCTTAAGCCCGTCATCATCTGCGGCGATTTGAATGTTGCCCACCAAGAGATTGACTTAAAGAATGCCAAATCCAACCGTGCCAACGCCGGCTTTACTCCGGAAGAGAGGGACAAGATGACCCGGCTGCTGGATGCCGGATTTATCGATACCTTCCGCCATCTCTATCCAGAGCGCACAGATGCCTATAGCTGGTGGTCTTATATGCCCGGAGTTCGCGAACGAAACGTGGGGTGGCGAATTGATTACTTCCTGGCCTCTTCAAGATTGAGCCCTTTCGTCCTTGACGCGCAAATCGATTGTGATGTAACTGGCAGCGATCACTGCCCTGTTATTCTGTTGATTGAAGAAGGAGGCAAAGCTTGACTGCTTATATATCCTTGTTTACTTAACTCAACCCGAACCACTTACCTCCACTGACTTCTTTCCAACGATCTTGGATAGCCTCAAATTGTTCTTTACTTAGAGGCCCCCCGTCAAGAAGCCTAGCATTGTTCACCCATCGATCCGGTTTGGTTGTCCCTACAATTGCCGTATGGACGCCCGGAATCGAAAGTGTAAAGCGGAGCGCAGTTCCCACAGCGGCTTCAAGATCTGATTGCAGAAAATCGTAATCTAGAGCTTGAATACGATCCCAATACCCGTGTTGATAGCTATCATCAGGCTTTCCCTCGTGTTTCCAAACCGCATTGGCAATCGGACGCTTTGCGATGATCCCCATTCCACGTTTAAGCGCTGCCGGAATAGTCAAATCGATGGCTTCCTGATCCGCAATACTCACTGAGGTTTGCATCGCATCAAAAACACCGCAGCCTATAGCGTACAGCCCGTGAGTATGATCACCGCTAAAACCAATATACCGGGTTTTGCCCTTTTCTTGAGCCCGCTGCAGCACCTCGATGACATCCCCTTGGCGCAAAATCTCTTCTGGACAACTATGCAGCTGAAGCAAATCCACATAATCCGTTTTCAAGCGTTTTAAGCTTCGATCGATGCTTTGTTCAAGCAGCTTTGGATCCCAATCGGCGAAGTCAAGACCAGCCGCATGCCCGCACTTAGTAAATAAATAGTAATCGTCGCGACGGTGGGATATCGTATGTCCAATCAACTCTTCACTGGCTTTATAGCATTCTGCCGTGTCGATGACATTGAGTCCTGCATCGAGCGCGTTTTGCAAAAGCTGTGCTACCGTCTCCCGGTCCGTTTCCTCAAACCCGATTTCCGCTGCCCCAAAGCCCAAAACGCTAACTTTCATGTCCGTATTACCAAAAGCACGTCTCTCCATAAACTTTGCTCCTCTCTATTTTCCAGTTGCAATCGGATTCTCCGAATAACTAACCCAATCGCTCCAACTGCCCGCATATAGCTTCACATTGGTAAATCCCGCTTCCTGCAAAGCTATAATATTAGGACAAGCCGTCACACCCGACCCGCAATAAACGATGATCTCTTTGGATGGATCCAATTGTTCAAAGCGCGCTTTCTGCCCTTCTTCTTTTTTCCACATGCCGTCCGGGCTCAGCGGCCCTTCCGGATGCAATCCCTCTTTCCAAAAATAATTGACCGCGCCCGGAATATGCCCCGCCATTGGATCAATGGGTTCAACCAGACCTTGGTACCTGGGCTCCTCCCTAGAGTCAATCAGTACTGGAGCCGTTTTACCCAGATCTGCCCTATGTTGACAACTTGTTTGCAGTTTATTTGCCTACTTTTGCGGTTTCTGAACTATCTCTCTCCGTTAGTTAATGTAATCGATAATGTTCTTGCCGTTTAAACTACAAAATACACCAAAAGACAATCTCAAGTTATACGGTTAATCAGTGTTATTTGACTTCTTGCGGATCTTCCTAATTATCCTTTTGATCTTCCAATTAAATTTATAAGCAGAATCTGAGAAAATAAGGCTGTAAGGGAAAAAGTGTTTATGATTATACGGTAAATGAAGATCCTTTCTAAGTTGGTTATATTTCTTCCCAATATAGCCTGCAAAAGAATAGCCTTTGTCATATCCATCATACTCCGGGAATTTAATATCCATTTGGTGCGCATAATACTGCTCTTGAATCAAGCGATTAACTAACCAATTAAGTTTAACATCAATGTATATTGCATTATTTTTAAGAATAGCCTCTATCTGATTTACTTGCATATCTCCAAGTCCTGAATATCCTTCATCGGGATGATCGTTAGACGTTATGATCGATCGAATGGGTTCATAGACGTTATCAAGTTGTTTTTGTTTATTCTCCCTGATGATATCTTGTCTGGTACGTTTGTTTTGTAAGCGGTAAGTTATATATGCACCTAATAATCCACCCCCAAATAAAGTTGTAAAAAGTGTAGAAATTATTTGAGTGTTTAATATGAGATCCCATTTCCATTCCATATAAATTCCCCACTAATTATAAGAATTTTACAATCCAATTATCCAAACACATCACATTCATTGGCCAAATAAGATTTATTTTGAAGTATCTGCATTGCCTTGTCAAAATTTGTGTAGAATCTTCCAGATTATAAAAGCGGTTGAAACAATAGATGTCTTTCTTTTCGTCACATCTAACCAATCAGGATAATCATAATGTTCTCCAAGGCTTATTCCTTTGAATAACTGGAGCATCTAAATCAC
>DASWUO010000045.1:0-3869 GCA_036401615.1 Bacilli bacterium
ATTGGTTACCCCTAAGGAAATCGACCAATTTATTGAGGACATTGCCAATATTATTGCCAGCGGAATTAATTCCGCTTTACACGAAGCTATAGATAACAAGAATGTGGCAGCCTATACCCATTAGTTCAAATAAGAAGAAACGCCAAATCTCATTGTGTGTGGTGTTTTTTCTTGCGGAAAAACATGCAAGGCATTCTTGGTTCTACAAATCTACGTTTTAATAGAACAAATCTTTCTTATGAAGCAACCTATAAAATACTTAATATAACATATCTACTCAATTCTTATTATTTTGTCCGTAGAACATGGCGGGGTGGTATAATTATATTAATTTTGAATGGTGAACGCTGGGAGGAAAAAGCTTGAAGCGAATTTTAAAAGCCGGTTTTCCGCAAACATTAAAATACCGCTTGTTTACCGCCTTTTTCTTATTAATTCTCATTCCCTTTAGCTTATTGAATATTTATAACTATCATAAAATGGAAATCTTAATGCAGCAAAACATCAGTGAACAAAGTCTTGAACAGCTGGAGAGAATGAATCGGATGCTCGACGATGTAATGAGTATTGCCTTTAAAACGTATGTTCTTCTTGGACAGGACTCTTTAGCAGCGGATATATTAAAAAATCCCGTAAAAAGGGACAGGTTTGATAATAAATTTCTGATTGAAGAAAGATTTAAAAGCATCAATAACAGTTTTTTCTTATATACTCCTTTTGTTTATTACACTCTGCTTGATTTGAAAGAAAATGTTTACACTTCCTACCAGCCCGATGTTCCCCTTCATTACGAGGCTATAGTGTCGGAAAAACAATTTAATCATATGATGGAAGGTGAAAGGCCGTACAACTGGGTAACCAATGATCCCAATTACGTTGCTAACGATATATCATCAAGCCCTTATCTCCTCTCCCTTTACGCCCTTTTGAAAGATGCAAATTTTCAAACTTACGGAATAGCCAGGGTCAGTATCGATTATTCTTACTGGTTTAAGAATATCGTTAGACAAGCTCCCGCCCAACATGATTATTACATTATCAATCAAAAAAGTGAAACTGTGGCTAAATCAAATTCCCAAGCCAAGCTCTCACCCGCTTCTATTAAACAAATCATCAAGGCTGGCGGCAGCGGGTATTTTGTGGATGACCAAGCCGGAAATATGATTAACTATAGCTACATATCCTCATTAGGTTGGTATATGATCAACAGCATTCCAATGGACATTTTATTCGATAAAATGAATAGGCTGAAGAATCAATATTTTCTCACATTTTTACTGTTTACTCTTGCTTTTGCTATTATGACCTTTATTATTTCTAAAACCATTACAAAACCATTAGATCATTTACAAAAAAAGATGAGCGAAGTCATTAATAAAAATTTCAAAGTGAAGCTGCCTGAAGAGAAATACAGAGGTGAAATATTGCTGCTGACCCGAACATATAATCAAATGCTGGATGATATGAATGTGTTGATTCAGAAGCTGAAGTTTGAAGAGCGGCAAAAAGAAGCCGTTCATTTTCAAATGCTGCTTTCGCAAACGAATCCGCATTTTTTATTGAATACCTTAAATATCATTAAATGGTTGGCCTTGCGAAAAGACATTCCGGAAATTTCGGAAATTTGTGTATCGCTCGGAAAGCTCTTGGAAACCAGTTTGTATGCAGAACAGGATCTTATCTTTCTGAAGGATGAATTGGAGCTTGTTGAAGCCTATGTGCTCATACAACGTTACAGGAACGATAAACCTATCCATATCTCCTATGAAATTGGTGAGAACCTTCAGTACGCCTTGATCCCTAAATTAAGTATTGAGCCGTTGGTGGAAAATGCTTTTATCCATGGTTTATCCAAACGGATATACGATGGCGTTGTAAGTATAGTGGTTTGGGCTGAAAATAACCAATTGAAGGTTGAAGTGAAAGATAATGGTGTGGGCCTGGAAGAAACCGCCAAGCTTCCAAATAGTCATAAACGTAAAGGAATTGGACTTATGAATATTCAAGAGCGGCTGCAATTATTATTCCGTGAAGGCAGTGATTTTGCGATCGAATCGTCAGATAGGGGAACGACGGTAAGCTTTAGAATTCCGCTGCTCGTATCCCCCCCTTATGTAGAGGAGGACAAGCAGGATGTGGAAAGTTCTGATCGTGGAAGATGAAGTTTTTGTTAGAGAATCGATTCGCGAAATTATCCGTTGGGAAGATATTGGCTATACGGTTGTTGGAGAGGCAGGTACCGGAATAGAGGCTTTGAAGCTAATGGCCGAATTCGAACCGGATTTAGTATTGACCGATATTGTCATGCCGGAGATGGATGGATTGGAACTGTTAAAACATACACGTGACAGTGGTTGCGATTGCCGCTTTATTATGCTTACTTGTATGGGTGAATTTGACTATGTCAGGAAAGCGATGGAATATGGGGCTTCCAATTATATTTTAAAGCTTTCAATGAGTGTGAAGACACTGCGGGAAACACTTGTAAAAATGTCCCGCGAATTGTCGTTACGCGCTATTAAGGGAACCCAGTCTACCCAAAGCAGCTATGAAACCTTATGGGAGGGGCTTTTTTTAAACACAGACAAACAAGCTGAACTTCCGCTAATTCCTAAAAATATGAGTAAATTATATAAGAAAGTATATATAATTTCGGTGTTCCATGGCCATGCTGCGTTTCAACCCAAGCTTTTATTGGATCAGTGGAGAGAGAATTTAGAAGAATCCATTATTCACTCTTATGCAAAGATGGGACAAACCACTTTATTTATTTATACAGATACTTCAGTGTCCGGCATGTCATCCATGTCATCCATGTACCCTGTTTTTTCGGAAGTTAATGAACCGGAGAATTTGGTTAGAGCTTGGCGGAAGGTTATGCGGAAATTGGATATTTATTGGTATGAAGAATCAGGCTATGCGGATGAAAGCGGCCAACATTGTGCAGAGGATTGGGAGGCCTTAACGTGGGCAATGGAGAAACATCTTATTCATGCATTTGAATTGGGAGATCCTGCTGCCTGCGAAACATCTGTTGAGTTGATTTGGAAAACCATGAAGGCCAAATTCATTCCCATGCCGATTGTAAAAGCAACTGCGATTAGGCTTCTTACCCTATGCTATCGGATTTTAAACCGCAATGTAACCGATGTTGCCGGGTTGTATAATTGTGTAAATCATAATGAATCCAGACAATGGTTTTCGGATCATCTGGTTAAGGCCTTATTAAATCAAGTCAGGTTAACGGAAAATGACCATCCGGAAATCAATAAAGCCCTGCATTATATTCATGAAAATTACTATAAGGATATAACCGTTAAACAAATGGCGGATTTCGTTGCGATGGGTGAGAATTATCTAAGCGGGCTGTTCAAAAAGAAGACAGGGAAAAATATGATTCATTATTTGCATGAGGTTCGTATTAAGCACGCTCAAAGGTATTTAAAGGAATCTGATTTGACCATAAGTGTGATTGGAGAGAAGGTAGGTTTTGCGAACGACAATTATTTTATCAAAATATTCAAGAGGTTAACAAATCTGACACCTAACGAGTTTAGGAAATTGTCCGCTAAATAGCGTATTTTTGTTCCATCAAGTGTGGAGATCTGTTTCTATTTACGTTTTGAATTTTTGTGTAAGCTTAAGCTGCAAAACAAAAAAAGTTTACTCAGGAGGTCAAAAGGATGAAGCTTAAAAAGGTATCGATCATTTTGTTAGGTATTATCATGATTTTAAGTTTATTGGCTGGATGCGGAAAAACTCCGGCAGCAGAAGAAAACAAAGCAGCACAAACCAGTGCTCCAACAGAAGCCCCAACAGCAGAACCGAAAAAAGAACCGGTTAAGCTTACGATGTGGGGAGGCGTACCC
>DASWUO010000046.1:0-3799 GCA_036401615.1 Bacilli bacterium
TCGCTGAAGGTTACTGTTACATTATCTTTGTCAACCGCTGCGATGGATTTCACGGTAAGAGCAATGGTTGGTTCAACGATCACATTTACTGCGTGTGAAGTGTTAACCAAGTCTGAACGAAGGGCTGCAGATTTGAATGAAGCGTCCGCATCGATCAATCCAGCATCAATGGCTGCATCAACGTATTTCGTGGACCAGCTGCTAGTTCCAGCTACTACCGCATTTGGATCTAATGCAAGATCAAGTGCTTTAGCGTAAACGATAGCCATTTGTTCAATCGTTACATTAGCTTCAGGGCTAAACATCTTGCCGTCTGCTGATGTTCCAACAAAATAACCTGCTTTCGTTGCGGCTTCAACAAAACCAAAACCCCAATGAGTTGCTGCAACATCTGTAAAAGTAGCTGTTGCTGGTTTAGTTGTGTCCAATTCATAAATCTTGGAAACTAATACGGAAAATTGTGCGCGGGTCATCTTCTGATCCAGACCTGCAGAACCATCAGGGAAACCTGAGATGATGCCTTTGGCTTTCAATGCGTCATACTTCTCTTGTGCTGTCATTTCATCTGCTGCAAAGGCAAGCGATGAAAACATGGAAATGATCATTGCGAATACTAGGATTAAACTTAGACTTTTCTTCATAAACTTATTTTCTCCTCCTCGATTATGTTGCGGTTGTTTCGGATATTGTTTCATAAACTTCGTGCTCGGTTCACTCATTCAACTTTCACCTCCCTTCCAGAGTTGGAGCAAAATTTACTATTAAACGATGTCTGCAACTAGAATAGCAGTTGTCACAGAAAACTAGTAAACAGTAAAACGTCAAGTAGAGACACCAATGTCCTTAAACAGTATACAGCACAATGGCCGATACAGTAAAGACGGTTTTTGAGAAATATATCCAGTTGTGTCTGGTCTTACTTGGACGTTTTAATTTTACATAGTCTTAAACGCAGTGTGACTGAAAAAGTTGCGCATGTTACAAAAATATTTCAAATTTTTCAGCCCCACAGTGACAACTTATCTCTAACCACATCGTGTATCCTTACCCAAACCCGTTGGATACGAAACATAGTATATCGTTAATCTATCACCATCGTCATTACTAAAGATTTTCCAGAACTCGAAATTACTATAGAAGTCATTGACTTGATTGAACAAAGTTCTTCCCTGTGCGGCTGTTACCCTAAGTGGATGGTGTTTTCCAAGAAAGGAGGGGATTCAGATATCTTAATGGTGACGTCTTCTAATTGTATTCCTAATTGTGCCCAGTCCCCTTTTTCGAAAAGTATTGGGAAACACTCGCTGATTATAACCATCTCTATTTAATCTTGATCTTTTCACTACATTATAAACCGGGTTTCCATTAACTCGAGGGTTAGGATTTAATGGCCCCGCTGAATTGATAATAAAGGTTTCAGGATAATATAATTTATTGTGGCTATTTTTTTTCATACCGATTTGTAAATACAGGTTATCATGGGTATCAAATATAATTAATTCACAAGTGATTGTAGTTCCATGTTGAGGATTATCATATTTAATAACCAATTCTCTGTTTTCATTAGCTGTGGCAGGTAATAAAAATTAACAAGCTTTCGTGATGATTCTCCCATGCTATTGCGCACCCTGGCGGACAGACTTATCATATGTGCCATATCTATTGTGCCATTCAATATGTTTTCCCAACCTCGCAAACCCTTATAATCACTTACTCGCCTGTGGTTCCACCCTCGAGTCCCTGCATTAAGCAGGGCTTTTGGCACTTTATCTAAGCCAATAAGATGACAAAATTTCTCTTGGTCAAATTTTAGAACAAACACTTCTCCATTAGTTAATTCAAAAGAGAATTTATAGGGATATAAGAATTTATAATAAAGTTCTTGTAGTGGCAACAATTCAATATCAGCAATATTTGCTCTTGAGGTCAAGGCAAGTAACCCGGCTAAACCTAGCTTTGGCATATAATTTGGAGACTCCTTGGCACAAAATAAGACTCTGATGATTTCCATCAGAGTCTCTGTCTGGTATATTGAAAGGCGGTTAGGTTAGGTAAACAAGGAATTTGTAAGACGCCCCCGGAGCGTACTGAGCCCGCCTGTGCACAGCTTCTCTTCATAATCAGAGAACTATATTTATTGTTTCGAGTTACAGTAATATTATACTGCGTAATTAACGGTTATGCAACCGGAAGTTATGCTATGTGTCAAATTTCCCCACCCTCAACCGGCGTATCCTGATTCAAAGGGATATCTCCCAGAAGGCCGGGAAAGACCCATACGTCCAATTTACTTAGGAATCTTCTTCTGCTGCTTCAGGATGCTGATGGCGATGGCTCCGGCTTCTGCGCGGGTCATGGAGTCCAACGGATCGAAGCGGAAGCTGGCCTTGGTCCCTGCGACCAGGGTATTTTCCTTGCCTGACATCAAGCCGGCCTTGGTCACCGCTTCTATGGCTGCGATGGTGTAGTTGTCCATGGCGTTGGCATCTGTAAATGATTTCTGCAAAGCTTTCAATATCTTCACATCATCGGTATTCATCTTCAAGTTGGCTGCTTTGGCGATCATAACGGCTGCATCTTGGCGCCTTATGGTGCTGTCCGGCTGGAACTTGCCGCCGCCTGATCCGCGCACGATCCCTGCTGCTGCTGCTGTTTCGATATATTTGTAATCATACAATGCCGTTCCGCTTGGATCGGTGCGCAGCACATCCGTAAAGGTTGGATCCTCGGTGTAGTGCAGCGGAATATCAAAGATCTTCACCAGCATGGTCGTGAACTCGCCGCGTCCTATCGGATCGTTTGGCCCAAAGGCTGCAGGAGGCGATTTCGGCGCCATGATGCCTTTCGAATATAACGTATCCAGGATGTTTCGCGCCCAAGGATGGGAGTTGACGTCATCGAAGCTGTTATCCATATACATGACTTGATAGTATCCGAAGGTTTCCAGAGGGACGGTGATGGTCTTGCTCTTCGGATCGACTACGCCGCCCATGTTGCGCCATCTGGCTTTTACAACGCCTGTGCTGTCTTCAAATATATCGTAATGGTACACGGTTAAATACCTCGAAGCCGTATCTCGAAGGACAGGGTCATATTTCAGCTTAAGTTGGCCCGGCTGTGAAGGAACGACTAAGTCCTCCAGTGCTCTATTATAGAAGGTGACTTCGTCATATGGCAGACGTCCGCTTCCGGTATTGACCTTGTTCAGGTCTGTTTCCGCATTGCTGATCGTTCCCGCATCGATCCAGATGAGTTGGCCGGCAGGCCTGAATCGCCCTGTAGGCTCGATCAAGAGGAATTTGGCGTCGGCAATAATGGTTTGGTTCGGGTTCCCGGTTTGCCCGTCATAGGTTGCCGGATGTTTATATTTATCCACACGGCCGTCGGTGTTGTTGGCAATACCGAATAAGATTCTGCGTTCGCTGCTAAGGAAGGAATCTACGGCATCGCTGTCGTTCCTCATAAAATTGGTGCCTTTGGGGAAACTTAATTGTACGAGTCCGTTAAAGGCGGCAATTTTGCTTTTTAATACCGTTTTGAACTGTGCCCCGCTCACCGGTGTATTGGAATTAAACAGGATAAGGGATCCCGTCTGCTTCTCCTCGCCGGATATTACGGTAAATTTAAGCGTATTGGAGCCGGCTTTCAATTCTTTGGCTTCATAGAAATAATGGATTTTCGTGATGCCGTTGACCGATACTTCTCTCTTAGTGGCTTCGTCTTTGCCGAACATGACAGCATCCGCGAATTCTGCTTCAATTTCCAGTTCTACATAGTTGCTGTTAATATTGGCTTGCTC
>DASWUO010000047.1:0-2771 GCA_036401615.1 Bacilli bacterium
ATAATATGAAAAAAGTATGAAAGGCAACTGAATATCGTTCTTTCTTGCTTTACTTGCTATGCCAATACAATCCACAATGCCGATCTTATGCTGCAATGCCCTCTGGGAAGCTCTTTGAATAACAGGTCCGTCGGCTAAAGGGTCTGAATAAGGCACCCCTAACTCAATGATATCCGCTCCTGCCAGTTCCAATTGTTTAATGATTTCCAGTGAAACCGGGATATCCGGATCACCTACAGTAAGAAAGGGAATTAGGGCTGTTCGGTTTTCTTCTTTAAGATTGCGGAATACCCGGTCAATGAGATTCATTGTTCTCTCCTCCCAAGTACTTCATGATGGATTCCACATCTTTATCCCCTCTGCCCGATAAACTGACCACGATAATCTGGTCTTGGGGCAGTGTAGGGGCAAATTTAATTAAATAAGCAATAGCGTGGGCACTTTCCAAAGCCGGAATAATGCCCTCGGTTTTGCTTAATAACCGCAATCCCTGTAACGCTTCTTCGTCTGTAATGGGGTAATATGAGGCTCTTTGACTGAACTTTAAGTAAGCATGCTCCGGACCGACACCCGGATAATCCAATCCGGCTGAGATGGAATGAGCAGGCTGAACCTGACCAAACTCATCCTGCAGCAAATAACTCATGGAACCTTGGAAGACGCCAATGGTGCCTTTGGTCATTGTAGCCGCATGTTGCTCCGTTTCTACTCCTTTACCTGCTGCTTCCACTCCGATAAGCTTAACACTTGCGTCTTCAAGAAAAGGATAGAAAATGCCAATCGCATTGCTTCCTCCGCCTACACAAGCTACCACATAATCCGGCAGCCTGCCTTCTGTATCCATGATCTGTTGCCTGGCTTCATCGCCAATAATGCGTTGAAAATCCCTTACCATCATGGGATAAGGATGAGGCCCTACTACAGAACCCAAGATATAATAAGTATCTTGAACGTTACTAACCCAATAACGCAGTGTTTCATTGCCGGCATCCTTTAAAGTCCGGGTACCCGAGGTTACAGGAATGACTTCAGCTCCCAGGAGTTTCATACGAAACACATTCAGCTGCTGCCTGATGGTGTCCTCTTCCCCCATAAATACCTTACACTCAAGTCCCAACAAAGCTGCTATCGTTGCTGTAGCTACACCATGCTGTCCAGCACCGGTTTCTGCTATAACCTTCGTCTTCCCCATTCTCTTGGCAAGAATAGCCTGGCCAATGGTATTGTTAATTTTATGCGCTCCGGTATGGTTTAAATCTTCACGTTTCAGGTAGATCTTGGCTCCGCCCAAATGCCGGGTTAACCTTTCTGCATAGTAAAGAGAAGTAGGCCTGCCCGAATATTGTTTAAGTAAATAATTAACCTCATTAATGAATTCGGGGTCCTTAGAATAATGCAGATATGCTTCCTCTAACTCAATAAGTGCATTCATCAAGGTTTCCGGTACATATTTGCCGCCAAACTGGCCGAATCTCCCGTGTTGATCAGGTACAGTATTCATCTTAGTCCTCCCACCCCTTCTACAAAGCTTATGATTTTGTGAATATCTTTTACTCCATTAGTTTCCACACCACTTGAGACATCTACACCATCCGGTTGATATTCCGAAATTAATTGTTTAACATTATCGGCATTTAATCCGCCCGCGATTATAAGGGGAAGACTAAATTTATTGGTCCAGCTATGAAAAAGGGGAATGAATTCCCAGGAGAACGGCTTGCCTGTGCCCCCTCCTACTGCAGCATCATACGTATCCAGCATTACAGTATCAATAACCCCCAAATAAGGATCTAATATAGAATCAACAACACACTTGTCAATTCGTTCCCCCGCAGCTATACTGAACACCTTAAAAAGTTTTACCTTAAAGGTGCTCCTCACCCATTTACAAAAGTCCGGGGTTTCCCGGCCATGCAGTTGAATGACATCCAATGGAGCTTCACTCATTACACGAATGAGTTCATCTTGGGTCGGGTTTACAAACACACCCGCTGTCATAAAGGCCCGTTCTTTATGCTTATGCAAGAAATCTATCATTTCTTTAGCTTGGGAAGGCGAGACTTGTCTCCTGCTCTTGGCAAATACAAAACCAATGTAGTCAATTGGCAAGTTTAGCATTGATTCTAACATTCCGGTGCTTTGCAGTCCACAAATTTTTACAGCTACATTGCCCATCGTGCTCAACCCCTTATTTCCTTCAAAGGTCCCATCAAATCGTAAACAGCTTGCCCGATTGCAGGTTGTCTCATAAAACTCTCACCGATAAGAACGGCATGAGCACCAACCGACTGCAGATAACTAATTTCCAATGAATTCGATATTCCGCTTTCACTTACAAGCGTTACTCCACGCGGTATCATACCTATCAGATCTTCTGTTGTTTTCAAATCGGTTACGAAAGTTTTGAGATTGCGGTTGTTAATGCCAATAAGTGTGGTTTCCAGCTGTAGAACCCGGCTTAGTTCCTCACGGTCATGAACTTCAACCAGTACATCAAGGCCTAAGCTGCGGGCAACCGCAATAAAATTCTTCATCTGCTCCGTGGTAAGAATAGCAGCAATAAGTAAAATCGCATCTGCTCCGATGAGTCGGGCTTCATAGATCTGGATCGGGTCAATCGTAAAGTCTTTCCTCAAGATAGGTACCTTTACCACTTCTCTAACTTGTCGCAGGTAATCGTTGGAGCCTTGAAAATAATCCACATCTGTTAGGACAGATATACAATCCGTTCCTGCAGATTCGTAAGCTTCAGCGATTTGGACAGGGTCAAA
>DASWUO010000048.1:0-2231 GCA_036401615.1 Bacilli bacterium
AACCGAAGATTATGCTTTGGAAAACGGATTTTCCGTAGATCGCACTGGTTTTGAAACTTCCATGCAGCTGCAGAGGGAAAGAGCAAGATCAGCCCGCCAGGAAGGGGGAAGCATGAAGATCCAAGGAGGCCCGCTTGCTAATCTAACGGTTAAAAGCGATTTTGTTGGATATACTGAATTGGTAACATCTGCTAAGATTATTGCCATCATCTTGAACGATCAAGAGGTAGATTTGGCAGGTGTTGGACAAGTTTGTCATATTGTCCTGGACCGTACACCTTTCTATGCTGAGAGCGGCGGACAAGTAAGCGATCATGGTATAATAAAAACGGACCGTAGTTTGGCCAAGGTCGAAGACGTCACTAAAGCCCCGCATGGACAACATGTTCATCGGGTCAAGCTTCAGTCCGGTTCCTTACGTAAGGGCGATCTGGTGGAAGCTTCTGTGGCCAGGGATCAACGTGAAGCTATCATTAAGAATCATACGGCGACCCATCTGCTGCAGAAGGCGTTAAAGGAAGTGTTAGGCGACCATGTGAATCAGGCGGGTTCTTTGGTTGAACCTGATCGCTTGCGATTTGACTTTTCACATTTCAGTTCGATTACAGCCGATGAGATGATGGAAATAGAACATCGGGTGAATCAACAAATATGGAAGGGAACCGAATTAACCATAGAGTACAAACCGATACTTGAAGCTAAGGCTATGGGGGCTATGGCCCTGTTTGGTGAAAAATACGGTGATGTGGTCAGGGTAGTTCAGGTAGGCGATTACAGCCTTGAATTATGCGGGGGCTGCCATGTTAACAATACAGCGCAAATCGGTTTATTTAAACTGATGAACGAAACTGGAATTGGTTCAGGAGTTCGCCGGATCGAGGCAGTTACAGGCCGTCATGCCTATTTATATTTGGAACAACAGCTAAAGCTGTTGAAAGAAGCAGCACAAATCCTTAAATCTTCTATTCATGAGGTTCCGAGAAGAATTGATGGTATACTAACACAGATGAAAGAACTATCCCGCGAGAATGAAACTCTCGGAGCTAAGCTTGGCAATATTGAAGCAGGGTCTATAACGGATCAAGTAAAGACCATACACGGCATATCCGTATTAATTGCTAAAGTAGCTGCCAAAGATATGGACTCTTTGCGTAATATCGTGGATCAAGTAAAAGATAAACTGGGATCCGCTATTATTGTTCTTGGCGCTGTCTCTGAAGACAAGGTCAATCTAGTGGGCGCAGTGACTGCTGATTTGTTGCAGCTTGGGTTTCATGCTGGTAAGATTATAAAAGAGGTTGCCACCCGGTGCGGCGGCGGCGGCGGCGGACGTGCCGATATGGCGCAAGCGGGCGGCAAAGATGCTTCGAAATTGGAAGCCGCCTTAGAATATGCTAAAGAAATGATTAGTGAAAAAAAGGATTTTTAAACCACAGTATAGAATTATTATGACATATGCGGAAATAGAGGGCGATGAGGATGAGTTCAATGGATAAAACTATGAAATTTGATGTAATAACTGACGAAGTCGAAACATCGTCTAAGGAAGTTATTCTCTCTGTCTACGACGCTTTGCTGGAGAAGGGATACAACCCAATTAACCAAATTGTCGGGTATTTACTCTCAGGTGATCCGGCCTATATTCCCAGGCATAATAATGCAAGAAGCTTGATCCGCAAGCGGGAACGTGATGAATTAATTGAAGAACTGGTACGGGCTTATTTAAATCAGCATAAAGAACATTAAATTTTTCAAGCCGATGGATTTCCATCGGCTTTCTTGTAAATCACGGGGAGACCAGTTTAATGAGAATTATGGGCTTAGATTACGGTGACAGAAAGATTGGGATTGCTGTAAGTGATGAGATGGGCTGGACCGGGCAAGGGTTGGAAGTATTGAACAGAAAATCGCCCCAACATGATTTAGATCGAATAAAGGATATTATAGAACAATATGGTGTAACTGAAATTGTTGTGGGGTTACCCAAGAATATGAACGCTACCATCGGGCCCCGTGGAGAAATTTGTATTGAATTTGCGCAAACCTTACAGCAAATACTAAATATACCTGTCCATCTCTGGGACGAGAGACTAACGACAGTTTCAGCAAACCGCACTCTGATTGAAGGGGATGTGAGCAGGAAAAAACGAAAATTGGTTGTGGATAAACTGGCAGCATCACTAATTCTACAAGGATATTTGGATCATTTGAACTCAAAGCGGGAGTAAGGG
>DASWUO010000049.1:0-7567 GCA_036401615.1 Bacilli bacterium
CGTAAATTTCTTCATTAAACCTTCCTTCAATAGAAGCAACCTTGCCTGCTTCATACAAAGCAATATCCGCTGCCTTTTTTAATAAGGAATCTTTGAAAAATAACATGCCCTGGAACATAAAAATCAGCATAAAGGGTAGAACCATCCACAGGTAAATCGCTTTTTTCATTTTACTTCCTGCCTTCCCTAAGAAGGGTAAGATCTATTAACAACCTGTACATGATCCCGTTGAAGAAGGTACTGTAACAGTGGTGTTGATTTGGGTATCCAAATCTGCTTGTTTGTCTTCTATACGGTTTACAGCTGCTACCCAGATCAGCGCCACCATTACGATCAGTCCTACAGCAATCATCATCCATTCTTGAAGCGATTTATTCATAGTAATCAAGTCTCCTTTGAATTTGTATTATTGGTTTGTTTGGTTTAGATACAAATTAATTACTTTGAGATATCTCATTGTCTATCTTTTCTTGTATGTTCTCAGCCCGATCCACCATGGAACCCCACACCAAGGCAACGATCACAATAACTCCTACGGCCAGCATCATCCATTCCTGAAGCGATTTGTTCACCGCATACACCTTCCTAACTTCCCGGTAAATTTGTAAAATCAATCAGATCGGAAACTTCGAGCAGTACAACAACGACGACATTTGCAATGATTAGAAGCTGTGTCCCAAAAGTAGGAATATTCAATAGGTGATCAATGACATCCTTCTTCCTTCTCTGGTTCTCTACATAGGCGGTTGTAAAGGATTCAGCCAATCCTTTAACCAGTACAAGCGCCTCTTTGCAGCTTGTCTGATCCATCCGGATCAGAATGTCCACCAGAGCTCTGGCCTCACCTGTTGGCATCATCCGATGAAATTCTTCAGCGGTCTTTTCCTTATTCTGTTTCCACAAACTCAACATCTTCGCAAGGGGCTTGTCTACATAAACAAAATACGATTGCATATCATACAGCAGGTTGTAAGCATTTATTTCCTGATCATCCCTCAAGTTCGACAATTCCGACTGCACCATATCGTAGAGCATAAACAATTCGGAATTCATCCGTGTAAGTCTTAGCAGCTGCAAGCGACGGAATAAATGATGCGTAACGGAGAAGCGGAACACAGGTGACGTGACAAGGAATAACCCTACAAGAACAGCCAATGTAGTTGTATTGATTTGTCCATTCAACCAAGGCAGGAGCACATAATAAAATGTAAGCAGTAAGAGAAGCCCGTAACGGAAGAACTGGAACTTTATTGCACTTAGATCAAACGGCCTTCCTGCTTGCACAATCATTTCTTCCAGTTCACTTTTTTGACTCGATTGCACCCATTTATTTTTGTTATGATTAATTTCTTGTTTGATGCGCTCCCGTGTTTGATTCCGGACTTCCTTGGTAGTGGATAACCGTACTGTAAGAAAAGCGGCCCATACGGTTAGAAGAAAATATCCCCAGAGTATTGCCGTTTCACTGTATTGAGATACAAAGTCCATTCCTCATCACCTTTTCTAAAGATCTGCTTTGGGACGTTTCATGATGACCGAAATGATCAAGCCAAGCAGCGAAAAAACGATACAAGCGACAAACAACCCTACACCAGCTGAAGTTTGGAGTTGGTAATGCCAGTAATTCATTGGCCCGCTGGCATGCTTGGCGAGAACAATGGAAGCCGGAAAGGTTATGAGGGGCAAAAAACCTAGCATCACCGTATCCCATCCCTGGCTTTTTTGATGCTCCATCAACTCCTTAGCCTTCCGGGTGTCCTTTTCCATCTGAGCCAAAGCCGGCTGTATGTCAGTTTTTTCAAGGAAAGATTTGATAATTAATTTACCCAGACGCTTGGCGAAATTTCCTCCGATAGAATAGACAAAGACATTGATCTTTTGTTGAAGCCTATGTTTGTTTCTGTTCATCTGCATTCCGTTTAATAACTTGGATAAGATCAGTTCCATCGGACCTTGCCGCAACCCTTCTTTTACTCGCAACAGAGCAAAATATACATCTTTTCTTTCTGCTTGGTACTGTTGAAGCAAGATAGGAATCAGATTCAGTAGTTCGAGACTTGTTTCCACTCGGATCTTATTCAATTTCATCCGTATAAAAATGTAAGGAACGGAGGCAAAGAATACAGCAATACCAAGTGAGAAAAACAAATCATGAATCGATGACAATAAAAATAAGAAGGAAGTAACGCCAATCACAGCAGACAACATTAGAAAATTCGGCACACTCAGAACATGAGTTTTCTTGAGAACACTCTCCATCAACTTAGATAAATGCCGCCATATGACATGGTCTGTTTCCAAATCCTCTATCCTGCCCTGGAGCCACAACCAACGTTTACCTGTACGCATTCTGATTCTCAATTTCCTTTCTTGAATTACAGGTTGAATCAAGGGGGAAACCATGAGCCATGCGCCATAGATGATCAGGATGCATGATATCATCTTGATCCCATTTTCCAGGACAATAAATAAAAGGTCTCTCATCTAAATATCACCTCCTCTCATAGCATGTAGAAATCGTGGGTTCCAGTATTGGTTGCGAGATTGTTTTTGCTTCCAAAAAGTCGATTAATATCCGAGCTTCTTCCGGGTCAAAATCAAACATCCATTCTTTTAACCGGTTGCTGACCCCATTGTGAAAATGCCATGTGTTTCTCTCCTTATTCCATTTCATCAGGAGATTTGAGGTCACAAGACCGTGTTCCTGATCATAATAAATTTCAGAGACAGAAGTCATTTTCTTGATTTCCCTATCCCTCATGGCATCCATTGTGATCACAATATCTAAATTTTTACCGATCCTGATAATTTCATTTTCCAGATTTCTATTGGGATATTCATTTAAGATGAAACGGGCAATCTCCTCAGGGATGTTCTGGACAGAAGTATTATGATAACTCATCATCATCCCCCGGACCCCTTTCTCGCAGGACATCATTGCTGCCTCCGCTTCCATGCTGCGAACCTCAGGAACCAGAATAAAATCATGATAGAACCTTAAGATTCTACGGAAAACAGAAGTCAATTGGATTTCGTTGGCTTGAAATTCCATCACCAACCTATCGGGAAAGTCCCGCTTTAATTGGATTTCAAAATGCTGCTCTGTCACGGCCGCCACATATCTTGGATCTCTTAATCCATAGAAGGTTTTTAGCATCGTAGTCTTAGCTGATTTGATCTTTCCGGCAATAACCGTATTGAGATGAGTTCTGGCAAGCGCCTTGTAAAAGGGTTTATCCAAGGGATCTATCGTGCCTAAGGAAGCATGAGCATCCAACGTAAAAGTTTTGACAACAAACTTTCGAAACTCAATATAGATATGCCTGCCCCTAGGTGGAATTACCATAGATACCCGGGTGCCGTCTTCCATTTCAAGCTCCAATTCCGGTTTTTGTTCATTGATTTTGGAATCCGAATTTCTCATGGTTAATGCTGTGATTAATTCTTTCACTCGTTCGATACTTTCAAAGCTTTGCTTTTGCCGCTGCGGGTAACCGCCAATTTCATACCAAATCTCTGTGTCCAGCACAACGGCCGTCTCAATTTCACTGCTAAAAAACGGATAAAGCGGGCCCCAACCATAGATATCCTCGAATAAGGCCTGCTCCAATGAATCTGCATAAGGGTAGAAAGCATGTGTGATATTCTTCTCTCTTAAATACTCCCGGATATGCGTAAGAAAATAGTTTTTTGCCCCTTCATCCCCAATAATGGCTTTGTGTTGCTTTTCGAGACGTTCACTTCTTTTTGCTTTATTCTCTTCATTTTCAAAATAAGCTTCCAAATGCAACTGCAGCATTGCGAGGATTGTCTCATAGGAATATTTCCCTGTTGTTGGAGCTACCGCAAATTCAGGATTGTCTTGAATCCATTCAGATAAATCAAATCCTTTAGTTTCCGATACTAAGTTCATTCCTCTTCCCTCCCTTAAGCCATGAAAGCTTTCGCTTCTTCGCCACATCCAGAAACTCTGGCTTTAATGTGAGTTGAAGCTTGGAAATCAATCCGTTAGCTATCATCTTGATCACTTCGCTATATTCATTAAAATGAAAATCAATCAGGTTTTTTCGAGTAACTTCTGCGATATCACCATAAGATTCTAGATGCGGGATACTAGCTAAAAACGTCGTTCTTAATTCATCGCTAATGATTTTGGAAGTGAAAAGTTCAGGCAATTTTCGGTATTTATTAACGATCAAATAATCATGGCATAGTTTGATTTCGGTGTGCATTCTCTTCCACCGGTCCAGACCCTTTTGCTGCTGTGTAGTAACCAAGTACCTGATGTCTGCACTTTTTAATGCCTGAAGGGACATGGCGTTATCGACATGACAACCGGCATCGATCAAGACAACATCAAACGTTTGCCGGGAAAGCTCTATTAAAAATTGGACTTCATCTTCGGTGTAAAACCGTTCGAGTTTGGACTTCCTGTTTCCGGCTAGATAATAAAATCCTTTGTGAGCCATAGCAGCAATGAGTTCTTCAGAAGTAAGCAGGTGATTGGTCATTCTAATTTTCAGTTGATCCATAAACTCACTGGAATAGTTCATGAACTGGGTGCCCGCATCCCACGCATTAAAGCCAAGCACACCAATTTTGTGATCCGTCATTTCAGAAAGAATCTTCGCCAAAGATTGAAGGGTCGAAGTAACTCCGGCTCCCGAATGTGTTCCCTGAAATACGATAACCGGATTATAGTCTATTTTGTTTTCAACTATAAAATGTTGAAACATGCGTTCAATGACTTCTGCGGGCGAATAATGACCCATGATCAAATGGATATGTGTAGCTTCCAGAATCATATGAATCTTCTTAAGGGAGGTAAAGTCGTTCTCCTTCGAAACCATATAAAATATTACCGCATGCTCGTGATATAGACGAAGATCAAACAATTCATGGCAGCCAATGGAATCCTCGGTCATCAATATAAGATCACTGGAAAGCTGTTTGATTTCGGTTACTTTCTCGACTTGTTCAAAATATCCGCATCTTTCTAAAGAAGCAAGTATTTCTAAGTTGGCTGTCATGACCTGGATGTTCACCGTACGAATTCCCTCCCAATTCTAGTTATAGGACAAGATTAATTGGTATCCCTTTTCTATGTAACCACGAACAAGAAGTTGATACTGCTCTCTCTTTAGCACCACATCTAAATTTGTAATATTTCCACTGGCATCTAGACGCTTGTCCTTATCATTTGTTCCAACAACCTCTTTATTGGAACTGTCCTTCGCATAGGCCACAACCACATTTTCCAAAACTGGCTTCGACAACTTTGAAAGTTCTTCTTTTGATATCTGGTGATGGCTCTCAACAGAGGCTTCCTCCCGAATCACACCAATATTGACTTTAAATGTTCTTCGCAAGCTTCCGGGTTTTGCATAGATCCATTTTTCAGGAATAGGGAATATTTCTTCATCTGCTCCTGGAATGACGTTGTACGGATCCACCAAGTCCGAGTACAACTGGGTGTTCGGTTCCAGATGGATAGAACTCTGTTGGCCAATAACATCCTCCATTTTTTTAAAAGCACCGGGTACAACATAGTGGACTTTACGGATCTGTAATTCAACCATGTCGGCAGTAATTTCTGTTTTAAATGGAATAGATTTGACTGCAACAACGACATGCTCTGAATTCATCTTGTCATCTAAGTAAAAGTTGTAAATCACAATGAATCCTGATCCTATCAGCAAAATAATCAAGCCCAGAAAAAAACCGAAATACTTTTTCAACACCATAACACCTCCTCGCCAAATGAATCTTACAATTTCTATATTAAGGGATTTCGCCCGCTTCTTGTAGTTCTAACTTTTTTAGTACCCCAAAACAAATAAAGTACTACTTGACGTAGTACTAAATCATTGTAAGGTACTATAATTCTTAGTACTTGACAGGACTGTTAGCCGGATCTTCTTCCCTACTTTTAAACAAACCGAATCCTCTTACTTTTTGTACTGCTTCTTTCCGGCTTTGTACGTTTAATTTCTTTAGAATCGTATTTATTTGATTTTTTAATGTACTCTCTGCTTTATGTAGTTTTTGCTCCATTTGGGTTTGGGTATACCCAAGCTCCACTAACTCAAAAACTTCCCTTTCTGCAGGAGTAAGTTCTTTTAGGTGTTCTTCCTGCTTTAATCGAGCATAATCCTTAATTAAGAATTCAATAGGATTAGTGTTATGTGTTGAACGAATGATGTTGGGAATGTTTCTAAATTCTGTTTTCAAAACATAGTTAACTACTCCGGCCGTAAAGGCATTGAGGATAATTTCTTCCTCATTCAAACCCGTCAACACGATCACTTTGGTTTTTTGAATTTGATTGATCTCGATAGCCGCATCTATCCCATCCAATCGGTTCTCTGTCAAATTAATATCCATTAAGATAATGTCGATTTTAACAAGCCGTGAAATCTGTACAGCTTCATCCTTTGTCTCAACTGCTCCCACGATAAGGATGTCATCCTCTCTGCTAAGATATTCGGCAAGTGATTTTCTCCAAATGGGATCATCCTCAACTAACAAGACTCTGATCTTTTCCACCAATCCCAACCTCCTTTGAGTAGGCAATCAAACTCTTAACCTTTTTCTTAGGGTAATGAATCATTATTGTGGTTCCAACATTCACATCGCTATATAGTTCAAGATTTCCGTGATGTTTTTGAATGACATTATAACAATAAGACAATCCAAGACCGAAATTATTACTGCGTCTTTTGGTGGAGAAGAATGGATCCATTACATGCGGAAGGTTTTCTTTGGAAATACCCGAACCATTATCTTTGACAGAAATCACAATATTCTTCTTGGTATCGTATAATTGAATCTCTAATCGCCCGTTTTCTTTCATTGCTTCAATCGAATTTGTGAAAAGATTGCTAAACATTTCTTGTATGAGAACTTTATCACATAATAAATCGGCCTGGAATGGATAATCTTTAAGTACTTGAATGTTTTGTTTTTTGATATATGGATTTATCAATTCTAAGCTTTCCTCAATAATCAAATGAAGATTGTAAAAATCCTCTTTCAAAATAATATCCCGCATATGGTGTTGCACTCGATTAGCCATACCCAATAAGTGATCCGTCGATATAAGAATATTGTCGATATCTTCCAACAGATCAGGTAATTGCTTTTCATTGGCTTTATATTGTAATTGAACTGCCAAAAGGTTCATTTTACCTACTTCGTTTTTAATGGAATGATTAACTAATGTTGTCCCGGAAGTCAGGGCCCGAATGGTGCTGTCCAATCGCTGTTTTTCAAATTTCACTTTAATCCCGAAAACATCATATTTCGTAAGAAAAACAATAAATATCACAAACAGGATGCATATCATAACCGCATTAAATCGCCATGCCTCCTGAACATCCAGCATACGCAAAATATAATTAGAAAAAAGTTGAAAAAGCACTGGCGGAAGAGCCATGTAAAGCAAAAATTTACGGCTTCTTTTCAAAAAAGGATTTTTCTCCTTATAATAACTGTGGATCAATAAAATACTTCCCGCCAGAATATAAGGACCTACCCATATACTGAGAATTTTATAATCATGTATGAT
>DASWUO010000050.1:0-4191 GCA_036401615.1 Bacilli bacterium
GGAAACCGTAAATAAGATAAAAAGTGATTGTTTATCTATGTCTTGCCCTCCGTTTCCTGCATTTATCAGTTGCGGGGAAACTGTATTTAAACCAGGCGATGTGCATATGGATCGGATATTTCCGGTATTCGTCATTATGTATGTGACGAAGGGAATCGTTTATTTGACAGAGGGAAATCGGCAATATGAATTGACCGCGGGGGAATGGTTTATCCAAACGCCCGGAGTTAGACATTTCGGTCATAGAGCTAGCGGGGCAACAGCCAAGTATTATTGGATTCATTTCATGCCAATAAGTGAATGGTCTGTTCTATCGCCCAATCAAAGTTCCGGTCAAAGTTTAAATGCCAATGTCGATTTTCAAGTTATGGATATCGGACAAGGAATAAGAATTCCTGAATTCCACTTAAAGGTTCCCATGCATGCTCTGTTTATCATCGAGAAATGGACAACCCTTTTAAACGGTTTACTGCATTCTTATTCTTCCGTACAGGATCCTATCCAATCACAAAGTATATTTACTGAATTAATTTCGCTAACCTATGATAGGCCTAACGACTTTCATTTGCATAAAAAAGCTGATCTCGCAGATAGGGTGGCGATTTTTCTAAGAGCCAATTTTATGAAAAAGATAACTATAAAAAGTCTTGCCTGCGAGTTCCACTATTCACCTGACTATATTACAAAATGCTTTAAGCAGCGCTATAGGTGTGGAACTCATGAGTTCATTTCCCGGTTAAAAATGGACTATGCCAGAGATATGCTTGCAAATACGAACAAAAGCATTGGAGATATTGGGAATGAGCTTGAATACAGTGATTTAACGGTTTTTAGCAGGATGTTTAAAGGGGTTCAAGGGGTTTCGCCTTTAGGTTATAGAAGAACTTATGGGAAAATAGTAGTTGAATAGCCTTTTGCTGTACAAGCACTTCATAGAGTTTTGTCCTAAAAAACTATAATAATGTAAACATTTAAACCACTTTTTTAGATATATACTATCTATTATCTTTCTTTCAACCCTATTTAATATAGATAATGCTATAAATTAATAGGTATATGCAAGATGGGGTGTTGTCCTAAAAGACTAAAGATTTAGGCTGTATTAACGTAGAACTTTAAAAGCGTTTACATTAAGATAATAGAGTAGTCAAAAAAACTTATAGAGGTGGATTGTTATGTTGAAACATTCAGCTTTACGAATTCGGTTGGGTATGATTCTTTTTGGTTTGTTTTGCGCTGTCTTGGCTTTTCCTGTATCCTCTTCTGCCGTTCTGACGGGAAGCACTTCTGCGGGGTGGAATATTTTCGATCCGTCGGGTGGAGGTAAATACCGATATGGTCCCTCTATGATATTGAATGCTGACAATAGCATCGATATGTACACATGCTCTTATGGCACAGTGGAAGAATGGGATTACATCCGCTATAATCGTTCTCTTGATGGCGGCGCTACATGGGGGACGGAATCGATCGTACTCAAGCCAACCCCCGGATCGGTTGACAAGAATTCCGTTTGTGATCCAGGCATTATTAAATTCGGCGGGTATTACTATTTGGGTTATACTTCCACCCAGAATGCTCTTGGAACAGATAATGACGTATTTGTTGCGCGTTCTACCAGTAAAACCGGTCCATGGGATAAGTGGAACGGCAGTGGATGGGGCGGAAACCCGCAGCCGTTCATTACTTTTGATGATCCGCTTACTGACATGTACGGGGCTGGGGAACCGAGCTTTGTCGTCAAGGATTCGACGCTTTATATTTACTACACCTGGAGCAGCAGGGATCCGGTGACTTCAAGAATCATCGAGCAAATGAGGGTTCGTACTGCCTCCACCTCGAATGCCAATTGGCCGGGGGCGACCGTTTATCACGGAGTTGCAATTCACAAAGGGCTTTCAGAGGATTCAGCCGACTTTAAATATGTCCCTTCCATGAATAAGTTCATCGCCGTTAGCACGGCTTTGCGCATGGGCCCGTTTGCTTATATCATGATGCACGAATCAACGGATGGAATCACGTATAAACCAGCCACATTACCCAAAAATTATATCAATATCGCTGCGCACAACGCCGGCATTACAGGCAATGAGCTGGGTCAGTATGATACAACCATGAACAACCGGATTGGTTACGCTTATGGAACCAAATGGGCGCACTGGTACACGGCCATGAACCCGTTTACCTTGACCAATAACAATCTGCCTGCCGTTCCCCGAATCCAAGCCATTATTCCCAAGAATGGACAAGTTGTGCTTCACTTTCGAACAACCGGCATAACAGGTGAAACTTACAAAGTCAATTATGGGACTGTCAGCGGCACTTATCCGAACACCATTACCGGTATAACGGGCAGTCCCTATACCGTAACCGGTTTAACGAATGGACAGCCATATTACTTTACGGTTACGGCATCGAATGCGAGCGGAGATAGCGGTGGTTCCTTGCAGTCATCCGCCGTTCCGTTGGGTTATTCGGCATCGCCAAGACTCAGTGTTTCCGTTTCGTCCCAGTTAAGCGGATGGGAAGCTTCGAAAGCCATCGATAGCTCATTTTCTTCCGTATGGTCATCGGTCAATCATGATACTTCATTAGCAACGGAATGGATTACGGTGGACACCGGGGCCAATCGTATGGTTAAACGGGTCGTCCTGACACCGCGGCTTCCGGAAGAATTCTGTTATCCCGGGGAATTAAAAATTCAATTGAGCACGGACAATACGAATTGGGTAAACGCCGATATCGATATCGGCCATTACAGGATTGAGCCGAATGCCCAGCATGTGTATGAATTTAATGAGCCGTTGTATGGCCGGTATGTCAGATTGTTCTCCGATCGTTTGGGATTTGATCAATATCAGCCGAGGATTCATTACTTTCAGCTTTCGGAAATTGACATTGAACAAATTCCGTACGTCATCTCTGCATCCTCAACACTTTCCGGGTGGGGTGCGACAAACGCTTTAGATGGAAATAATGCAACGAGTTATTCAAGTGTTAGCTCGACATCTGCAACCACAGTACAATGGTTATCACTGGATGTAGGTGCGACACAGCCTATTCAGGGAGTAAGGCTTACTCCACGTACAGATGGCTTAGGCTTCCCTGTTGATTTCAAATTCCAGTCTAGCAACGATGGGGTTTCCTGGAGTGATATCAGTGGTGCATCCTACACGGCTTATCCGAATCCGGGTTCTACTACAAAGACTTTTAAATTCAATTCTACGGTAAATACCCGCTATTTACGGTTGTATGCGACAAAGCTAGGAAGTGATAATTTTGGGAATTACTATTTGCAAATGGCAGAAATCAAGGTAGATCTTCTTGCGAAACGAACAGCCACAAGCTCCTCAGCCCTTTCCGGGTGGGAAGTATCCAAAACCGTTGATAATCAAACCGGGACAGTCTATTCCAGTGTAAGCCATACCTCGAGCATTGCAACGGAATGGGTTGCCATTGATACAGGATCCGTTCAATCGTGGAGTCAATTGCGCATTCGTCCAAGGAATTTATACGGGTTCCCACAAGATTTCAAGATCCAGTCCAGCAACGATGGCGCTGCTTGGTCGGATATTGTAGGGCAAAGCTATACAGATTACTATAATCCTGAAGACACCACCCAAGTGTTTCCATTCAGTTCACTGGTGAATACAAGATACTTCAGGATCTATGCCACCAAGCTGAGCGCGGATGACGGCGGCGTCTATTATTTACAATTGGATGATATCATTGCTGATCGTTAAATTGAAAGCCTGCCGTCCGGAGCATTCGTGTTCCAGACGGCAGGATAAATTAAGGAGGAGATAGAGATGAAAGTTTATTTAAACAAATCGATGTCGGTCATGCAGTGTATGGGTTTAATGGTCATCATTCTGGCATGTTTCTTCTTATTGCCGGGAGTTGGGCATGCAGTAGGCGGTGTTGGATGGTCGAAGCTTTATTCAGAACATGGGACAAACGCGGCTTCCAGTATTACTGACGGTCAAACAAGAGGAGAACAATTTTATTCCGCGAATACGTTTAACTCCCTTCGGGTGATTTGCCCGAGCTATTCGAACAACATAGGCAATCTTACGCTGAAGTTATATGTATGGAATACGAATTATGCAACAACGGTTGCGGGGGCGGCCATCGCATCCCAAACGTTTACAAACTTTAATGATAATGCATGGCTTCAGATCAATTTCTCCA
>DASWUO010000051.1:0-3568 GCA_036401615.1 Bacilli bacterium
GATTACATCTGCTGGTTTGGACCGCATTTGAAGGAGCAACAATTTAATATTTTCATAATGTTGATGTAATGTGTCCGCCGATGTTTGATCCTTTATTTGCGCGGCTGTCTCATTCAAGCATATTAACCCTTTTTCGGACAACGGATTCAGTGGGAAAAGTCCGTTGGTGAATATGGTTCGGGGATGTTCTTGATAGAATCGGTATAGCAGCAATTCGGATGTTTGCTTATATAAACTTCTAATGTGGTGCGGTTGGGAAAAGGGTTCGCTCGCGGCAATGGAGATCTGAAGCTGTAAATATTTCTGCAGGGGTTCCTCTACCTTTTGTTCTATCTGAATACAAAGTTGTTGGTACGTCTCTCTATCGGGCAATCTTTCCTCAAAAGTAAGAATGAGCGCCATCTTCCCGAAATGGATGGGGAACAATTCAAATCGCCCGGGAATGAACTCGTGCAGTGATTCCCGGATGATCTCCAACAAGCTGTATTCGATTAATGAATGATCGGTTTCAGGATAACGGGAACGAAATAACGGCAAACGATCGACCTCGCATACGAGCAGAAGAAGCGAACCTGCCTCCAAGTCCGCACCCAACGTTTCGCTCCTCTGGATGATCTCGTTATCTCCCGCCAACAAACTCGACAAAACTTGTTCAAAGAAATGTTTTCTCAATGGATAATGATTTGATTGCAACAGAATTTGCTGTTTTTTTGTTGTTGTTGCGTGGTGCAGTTCTCTCTCCGATGCTTTGGCTGCCCGATCCAACGCAGCTTTAGCTCCGACCAGATCAATCGGCGATTTCAAAACATACCCGAATGCCCCATTCTGCAAGGCTTGCTGGGCGTAGACAAAATCACGGTGAGCCGTTAAAATAATGCATTTGGTGTCCGGAAATTGTTGATTCATATGGTCAAGAAGTTTTAGCCCGTCCATTACAGGCATCGTGATATCAATCAGGGCAATATCAGGTCTAAGCTCGGCTGCTAGTACCAACGCCTCAGAACCATTCGTGGCTTCGCCGGCAATCTCGAATCCCCATTTCTCCCAAGGGAAGCTTTCGCGTATGTGTTGCCTGGCCATCGGTTCATCGTCAACAAGCAGGATCCTTTTCATGTGCGCACCATCCTTCGCCTTAGATTTTGTTTGGGAGTTTAATTAAGATCTTTGTTCCGTTGCCTTCCTCGCTAATCAGTTCTAAATAATAATTTTGGCCAAACATAAGTCTGAAACGTTCGTGCACATTACGTATCCCGATATGATCGGAAGTTTGTTCAATGGTTTCAGGGTTGTCCAGTTGATTGCATAGATTCTTTAACACATCTCGATTCATGCCGACTCCGTCATCTTCAATCAGGATTTCCCAGTGGTCCTCTTCCACTGTTGTGCAGATAAATAACAATCCTGTTCCTTTCTTTGGAATAATCCCGTGAAATAACGCATTTTCCACCAGAGGCTGCAGAATAAACTTTGGCAAAGTTTTGTCCAGGGACAAGGGGTCTATTTCCAATTCACACTCAAATCCGCCTGGATAACGGCTTTGCATTAAATCGATATAATTTTCTACTGCTTTTAATTCCTTCCATAAAGTTACAGGCGCAGGGGAGGTATCCAACGTATAGTGGAGTTGACTTGTTAACGAAGAGATGAGTTGATCCAGCTTTAACGAGTCACCTTGTCTCCCCAACATACTGATTGTATTGAGTGTATTATATAAGAAGTGCGGTTTGATTTGTGCATATAAGGCTTTAAAATCGGATTGCTTTTTTTGTTCTTCACTAATTTTTAGTTTTTCAATCAACTCACGAATCTTCTTGGTCATTTGATTGAAATAAAGGGCCAGATATCCGATTTCATCCTTCCGGTCCATGTGTAAATAGTCATTGAAATGGCCGTCACCGACTTTGACGATGAAGGAAGCGATTTGTTTTATTGGACGGCTGATGAATACGCTAATGAGAATAGACAAGCCGATGGAAAGCATAAGGGATAAAAGGGCCAAAAGCCATGTGAATCTTAAGGAGCTATTAAGCGGCGCAAGCAAGTCGCTTGTGTTCATGATCCATACTAGCTGCCAGTTTAGCACGTCATTCATATGTCTCGTTATAATGATTGTTTCGTTATTGCCGGAATTTATCTCTTCTGTCTGCATCCAATCCTTTCGGAACACCGATGGTTGAATGCCTCTAATACTAAAGACATGACTCACATAATCATAATGGATGTAAGGCTCCTGGCCGTAGATGGGTACCATGTTTCGGTCAAGCAGTAACAATTCTCCGTTAACGCGCGGCGAATCCTCCGGCAGTAAAGCATAATACAGGCTCTCCAAATTTACGTCCGCCATCAGGATTCCAGAACTGGGCCCAACCAAAGGAACTGCCATGGCAATGGTTAATGTCTGACCGGATACTTTGGAGAAATAGGGACCAATCCAATGAAATTGGTTAATTCCCTTTGACAAGGAGAGGTGATCCCTAAGGAAAGGATCATCCAGCAAATCCCAACTATGAAGTGAGGTGCTTGCCAGAACTCTTCCATCCGCAATAAGATGAATGTTCCTGACGTTTGGATTGAAATAGACGAGATTGTTGCTCATCCACTGCTCGATTTGTTTATAGTTTTCATTTTGAAATCGGATATCGTTTACGAGGGAGATCATACTTGACCGGATGTTTTGCATGTTTAACTCAAGGTAGCGGTCTGATTTCTGAACCATCTGCCGGGCATAGTTCATTTGGGACTGTATGAGAATTGAGGACGAGTGTTTGTGGTATGAATAACCCAATAGCAAAATAAGCGTTTCAAAACAGACGAATGTGATGAGAAACACCTTAGGCGTAAGCTGCATCTTATTTATAAAATGCAATAAGGGTTTGAACAAGATGAGTTTTCTCCTTGTCCTCAGGATGTTGATTGTATTATATAATATAATTCTTCTTAAATGTGAAAAAAGCTGGATAATGAAAAAAATTGCAGGCTTTTTTCTTTCGTGGCGAAATAAGCGAATCACCGGATATATAGCCAAATAATTTAAACTTTCATGGGATTGTTCATATTTTCTTCTGGCGGAGAAATGTATAATGAAATTGATTAAATGAAAGCGCTTAAAAAATGATAAAGGCGGTGACCGTTTCTTATGAAAGAAAAAGCAAACAGAAAGTGGTACAGGCATGCGCTGGGGTTTCTGGCGGTAAGTTGTTTATTCTTATTATTCAGCTTGCCCGCAATGTCAACAAGTCATCCGGTAGTGAATGTGGGTGATCACGGTGCAGTACCGAATGATGGCGGGGATGACGGCGCGGCCATTCGCAAGGCGATTGGAACTGCTGTGGCATCAGGATCAGGAACAGAGGTTATTTTCTCCCCGGGAACCTATCATGTGAGTCCGCCGCCGTCGGCATGGGAATTTAATACGGACGGGAACTTTGAAGGTTGGACGTTAACGAATCAGGTAGTAGGGGTGGTTTCTGGAGGCAATTTAGCGTTAACGGTGTCAGGAACAAATCCCTATATTCACTCCCCGAATTATCTGAATATGGATCCAGACAAATTTAAATTTTTGAAAATT
>DASWUO010000052.1:0-2997 GCA_036401615.1 Bacilli bacterium
CTACGGGCACCATGTTGGGGATCTTGTGCTGCAGGGTTTATCGCACATTATCCAACAGAATCTGCGTACAACCGATTTGTTGGCACGGTTTGGCGGAGAGGAGTTTGTAATCCTCTTACCCAATACCAATGCCGAGAATGCTCTTTTATTGACAAATGGGATCTTAGAGTACGTTAGGAAATACCATGTGGTCAAACATGAAGGTAAAGGCTATTTCATTACTTTCTCTGCAGGTGTCGCTGAATACGAAACGGGAAAAAGTATAGAGGAATGGACTCGTTTAGCGGATGAAGCAATGTACCAAGCGAAAGTGCATGGCCGAAATCAGGTGGTCCTATCCGGCCAAATGCCTTCTGCTTATGATGCTGATAAAGGGATACAGCCACAAATCCAGATGAAATCGATCCTTATCGCCGATGATGACCACATTCTGCGTTCCATCTTAAAAACTCAACTCAGCCATCTGCCGGTTATGATTATAGAAGCCGAGGATGGTGAGGATGCTTCTTTGAATTTACAATTGCAGCATTTTGACCTTTGTATATTGGATGGAGTCATGCCCAAGCTGGACGGGTTCAGCTTGTTGAAACGCATTAAATCGGAGGACCTTTCTGTAAATCCGCATATAAAAGTGTTAATGCTAACAGCCCGTAAGAAAGAAGAAGATATTATCGGCGGTTTAATGCTGGGTGCAGATGACTATATGTCCAAGCCCTTTTCCTTGGTTGAACTGGAAATCCGCGTTCAGCGCATGTTGGGATTATAACTCGAATAATCATATTGAATTGTTTCAATTATCTTTACCTGTTTACACCAGTTCTGCTCGGGCGGTATGGGCGGCATGCACCATGGTTTTAAGGGAAGCCAAGGTTTCTTCCGTTCCTCTAGTCTTTAAGCCGCAATCCGGATTGACCCAGAACAGGCCTGCCGGAAGCACTTGAAGTGCCCTATGAATCATCCCCAACATTTCATCAACCTCGGGTACTCTGGGGCTATGAATATCATATACACCCAGACCAATGCCTTTCTCATAGGTGTGTGTTTCGAAAGAGGCTACCAGCTCCCCGTGACTTCGGGAGGTCTCAATGGAAATCACATCTGCATCAAGGTCTCGAATGGAATCAATGATATCATGGAACTCACAGTAACACATATGGGTATGAATTTGGGTAGTATCCTTGACAGTAGAGGTGGATATACGAAAGGCATCGACCGCCCAATTCAGATAATGATCCCTTTGGCTTTCTTTTAAAGGCAATCCCTCTCTCAAAGCCGGCTCATCTACCTGAATCATTCCTATTCCTGCTGCCTCAAGAGCTTCAACTTCTTTACGCAGGGCTATGGCGATCTGGTAAGCTGCCGCCTGACGTGTGATGTCATCCCGGACAAAGGACCAATTCAAGATGGTAATCGGCCCTGTCAGCATCCCCTTAACCGGTTTAGGGGTTAAGGATTGGGCATAAACTGTTTCTTCCACAGTCATAGGTTCCACAAAACTAACATCACCATAGATGACAGGCGGTTTTACGCAGCGGGAACCGTAAGATTGCACCCATCCATTTTGAGTAAAGGCAAATCCAGCTAGCTTCTCTCCGAAAAATTCGACCATGTCCGTGCGCTCAAATTCTCCGTGGACAAGCACATCAAGCCCAATATCCTCCTGAATCCCAATCCATTTCTTGATTTGTTCCCTGATGAACAAAGTATACTGTTCTTTGGACCATTCGCCTTTTCGCCAAAGTTGTCTTGCCTGACGAACTTCCGCGGATTGCGGAAAGCTGCCTATCGTGGTTGTGGGCAGAAGGGGGAGCGCCCATTTCTCCTTCTGCATGATCTGGCGTTCCTCGAAGGGAAGATTCCTTTTAAGCGAATGTTCTGCTGCAGTAGCGATTTCTGCAGATTTTTTTCTGTAAGGAGATTCTTTCAATTGCGCCAGAGCATCTGCGTTGGTTCGCAGCTGAAGGTTAGTCCAGTCCTCCAACTTGTTCGAATAACCCGCCCGCACTGCTGTGTTCAGGAGCAGTAGTTCATCCAGTTTCTCATCCGCATAGGACATAGCATTCTTAAGCAGGGGATCCAGCTTGATTTCTTTAGCTAAACTAACGGGAACGTGAAGAAGAGAGCAAGAAGGCTGTAGGATGAGGCGATTGTGCGGGACAATCTTTACTAGGGCATTAAGAAGCTTAAGCTTTTGTTTTAAATCGGCTTTCCATATGTTTCTGCCATCGATCACCCCGGCAAATAACCACTTATCTTTAGGATAGCCATGGTCTGCAAGGGCTTCTACATTTGCTTTTCCGTGTACGAAATCGAGGCCGATCGCATGAACCGGAATTTGCACAACCTCAGGATAGAAGTCAACGGAATCGAAATAAGTTTGTAAAATAAGATGGATCCCGGGCGCCGCTTCTTGCAGCAGTTTATAAACCGCACTAACCACGGACATTTCTTCTGCAGTTAGGGTTGTAACCAAGCAGGGTTCATCGAACTGTACCCAAAGTACACCTTCCTCCTGCAGTTCTTGAAGCAGTTGAATATACAGCTTGGTAAGAAGCTGCAGCTTGTCGGCAAATTCTGCAGAGGTATATCCCTTGGCCAGCTTTAAGAAGGTAAAGGGGCCCACAATCACCGGTTTTCCATAAATGCCGAGCTCATCCCTTGCTTCGCGGTAAGCCTTTAATGGCCGATTTTCTGTTAAAACAGGTTCCATATCGCCAATTTCAGGAACGATGTAATGATAGTTGGTATTAAACCACTTGGTCATTTCACAGGCAGGTGCTTTATCGTTCCCTCTTGCCATAGCATAATAGGTTGATAGGGAAACCTCTCCGCCTGTGTACAGATAACGGTCAGGAACTAAACCGAGCATGGTGGACATATCCAGCATATGATCGTAAAAAGTAAAGTCACCCACTGGTATGAGGTCAATGTTCTTGTTTTGCTGCTTGCGTAAATGGTTTAGCCGCAGCTGCTTCATTTCCTCAATAAAGATTTCTT
>DASWUO010000053.1:0-12133 GCA_036401615.1 Bacilli bacterium
CCGTGTTGGAAGTGGATGAATTGGGGATCACGGCGGTGGCAGAGTTCGGAAATTCGGATCTGCTGCGCGCAGGGGAAACGGCGATTGCCATTGGCAACCCGCTGGGGCTGGTGTTCTCGCAAACGATCACGATGGGGATTATCAGTTCTCCGCACCGGTTGGTTCCCGTGACTGTGGAAGGCTACATGGATTGGGAAATGGATTTCATCCAGACCGATGCGGCCATTAATCAGGGAAACAGCGGCGGCGCTTTAGTGAACCTTGATGGGCAAGTGATTGGGATCAACAGCATGAAGGTGTCGTTTACGGGCGTGGAGGGCTTGGGGTTCGCCATTCCGATTAACGAAGCGAAGCCGGTGATTGAGAGCCTGATTCAGTTCGGCAAGGTGAAACGGGTGTTTGTCGGGATCAACCATCAGGATCTGCAAGCCTTCTCGGAGGGGACCGAAGTGCTGAATCTGCCTAAGGGCGTTACCAGGGGCATTATCGTAATGGAGGCTCAGGGACCTGCGAAAGAGGCGGGCTTGAAGGGCAAGGATGTCATAGTGGAGATGGACGGGATGACAATCGACAGCTCATTGACGATGCGAAAGTATCTTTACGGGAAGAAGAAAATCGGCGATGAAGTGGAGATCGTCTTTTATAGAGATGGGAAGAAGATGAGGGTTACGCTGGAGTTGGCGGAGAAAGAATAGGCGTAAGGGCTTGCTGCTGAAGAGAGAGAAAGACGTTACTCACCGTGGGTCCATTTTAAATTTTTGAGCAGGAGAGGTTTGTTGTATGTTTGTTGTGTGTAAGGATCATCTGGAGATAGCCATCGACATGTTTCTTGACGAATATGAGGATGCCCCCGATATCGTGGATTTGGAGGAGGTTCAGTTCTCCGATTGGGAGCCTCCTTATTATTGTGCGCGGTGTGAAGCGGCTGGGCGGTATTTGGTGGTTTGAGTTGAGTATATAAAAAGAGCTGGATAGTTTTAGATGGATTAGATTAGGAGAGTGGCTGCTGGTGCTTATCCAGATTGTTGCTGTGGGCAGATTAAAAGAGAAATATCTGGTCGATGGCATGGCGGAATATATAAAAAGAATGGGAGCGTACGCCAAAGTACAAATGGTTGAAGTGCCCGATGAGAAAGCGCCCGACACCATGAGTGCAGCGGAGGAGCTTCAAGTGAAGCAAAAGGAAGGCGAGCGCATTCTTGGTCTGATCAAGAGTGAGGCTTACGTCATTGCTCTGGCTCTTGATGGGGCAATGTGGTCATCGGAAGAGTTGGCTGGGCAGATAGACAAGCTGGGTACTTACGGAAAGAGCCACTTGGTTTTTGTAATTGGCGGCTCACTTGGCTTATCCGAAGCTGTATTGAAGCGGGCAGACCAGAAACTTTCATTTGGTAAAATGACCTTCCCGCACCAACTGATGCGCTTGATCCTGCTGGAGCAGGTGTATCGGGCTTTTAAGATTTTGCGGGGGGAGTCGTACCACAAATAAGGCGAATTTTTTTGGACTTGATGTTTTGTGGGCATTGGAAAGACGCGGAAAATGGTGTTGGGATGAAGGGGGATTCTAACCCCCCGAGCCGTTTATAGAGGAGTGAGGTTAAAAACTAGATGTAACCACTTTTCTATTAGACTTATCGAATAATTACTGATATTCTTGCCGAAACTATTAACACCTATAATACGGAGGTGTTAATTCTTATGTATGTTACTTGTCCATCTTGTAAAAGGGAAGTCAAGATAAAAAAGAGTGGTAATGGCAGATGTACTTGTGGAGCTAGTATTAAAGTGTTAAGCGGTGAAAAATGATCTTTAAAATAATCTAATTATAAAAAAGTGGCCTTTTTTATACATAGAAATAGACAATCTCTATTATATCTGTAATAATGGTTTATTATACAGTGAAAGAGGTAGCTTGGGTATGAGATATATTTATAAGATATTTCATGAAAATAGTACTAGTGATTTCGAAGAAATATATCAGAAAAGATTTAATTATGACTCGTCTAAACATTTGGATTTGAAAATAAAACCTATAAGTCAACCAAATATATATGAGTTATATTATGTACCTACAAACGAAATGTTAAGAATGATTAGTGATCTTTATTTAATTTCCGGGGAGTTCAATAGAACCTTTAATAGGCTTCCTCCAGTTGCACAGAATCAGTTTATTAATGAATGTTTAGTAGAAGAACTATATCACACAAACGAATTGGAAGGAATACAAAGTACTAGAGAAGAAATCGCTAGAAGTGCTAAAAATATAAAATTAAACAGAAAATCGAAAAAAAGGTTTGAAAGTATGATTAAATCTTACTCAGGATTGCTTAATAATGATATTAAACTACCAAAGGCACCACAGGATATTAGGCAAATATATGATGATATTACAAATGGTGAAATAGATCATGAGGAACTCCCCGATGGTGAAACTTTCAGAGAAGAGATAACCTATATTTTAAAAAAATCAGGTTCTGGAAAAGTTGTTCATCAGGGCATCACACCAGAAGAAGAGATCATTCGTGCAATAAACCAATTGTTAAAATTTATGAATGATGACAGTGTAGTTCCTATAATAATAAAAGTAGCTATTGGTCATTATTACTTTGGGTATATACATCCGTTCTATGATGGCAACGGAAGAACTTCAAGATTCATAAGTAGCATGTACTTATTAAAAGTGTTGGGGAATATTTCGACGCTTTCCTTATCAAGAGGATGTAATAAGTATAAAAATAAATACCTTGAGGCTTTCGAAATAACTAATAGTATTAGAAGTAGAGGAGAAATGAATTGTTTTATTGAAGCTTTTTTAGAAATTATTATAGAAGCTCTTGTAGAAATGAATGCGGAATTAAAGGAAAAGCATGAGTTGTTAAATATCGCCATGAAAAAGATAGAACATGAACATAAATTAAATGATATGTCTAAAAATCATAAGGATATTATGTTTGTCTTAGCTCAGAATCATTTCTTTGATTCAAGTAATGGTCTGACAATTAAGGAATTAGCTAAAATCTTTACCATATCAGAAGCAACAATAAGAAAAGTAATAAAAGACTTGTTTGGATTATCGCTGATTGACCAGAAAGGTGAAAGGCCCGCCTACTATAATGTAGTACAAAAATATTTTGAAGTATAATTTCTCCACTTATTCGCCTTTAGAGTGAAATAGCCAGATGGGAAGCTGGGAGTGAAGCGAAGAAATAAGCGCGACTTACAACACACATTATAGAAGGAGTTCATTAATGAATAAACAAAATTTTAGAGACTATGAATTGAGTGAAGAAATTATTCGAGCCTTGGAAAGCTTGGATTATAAGCAGCCTACGGATGTTCAAGACAAAGTCATTCCCCTTGTATTAATGAAAAGGGATGTTGCCGTCAAGTCACAAACAGGGAGCGGGAAAACGGCGGCTTTTGGTATTCCGCTGTGTGAGTTGATCGATTGGGAAGAGAATAAGCCACAAGCGTTAATTCTAACGCCCACGCGGGAGCTGGCCGAGCAAGTGAAGCAGGATATTGCGAATATCGGCAGATTTAAGCGGATCAGGGCAACGGCTGTTTATGGCAAGCAGCCCTATGCGAAGCAAAAAGATGAGTTATCTCAAAAATGCCATGTGGTGGTAGGAACGCCAGGGCGTGTGATGGATCATATTGAAAGAGGGTCGCTAGATTTAACGCGAATGCAATATTTGGTGATTGATGAAGCCGATGAGATGTTGAGAATGGGGTTTATTGATCAAGTCGAAGCGATTATGAAGGAGCTGCCGGAAGACAAAATGACCCTGCTTTTCTCAGCTACTTTGCCAAAAGATGTAGAACGCTTATGTCATCGCTACATGAAGAATCCACTGGATATTGAGATCGAAGCAACGGAACAATCGACAGATTTAATGGATCAGTCCCTGTTTATCGTGCGGGAAGCTGATAAATTGAATTTGCTGCGAGATGTCATCATTATAGAGAATCCCGATAGCTGTATTATTTTCTGCCGCACCCAAGAGCATGCAGATCATGTGTATAGCCAACTGGATAGCTTAGGTTATCCCTGTAACAAAATCCATGGCGGGATGGAGCAGGATGAACGATTTCAGGTAATGAACGCGTATAAACGAGGCCAATTTCGCTATTTAGTTGCAACGGATGTGGCTGCGAGGGGTATTGATATCGAGAGTATTACACTTGTGCTCAACTATGATCTGCCGTTAAACCATGAAAGCTATGTCCATCGAACAGGAAGAACGGGACGGGCGGGTAAGGCTGGCATGGCAATTTCTTTGGTCACACCCAATGAAGATAAATTCTTAGCCAACATTGAAAGTTACCTTGGGTTTAAAATCCGCAGACGGAACACCCCTTCCAAAGATGAAGTAACTCATGAAAAAGCTGCTTTTGTTGAGAAGATGAAGGCTCAGCCTGCCCTTAAAAAAGTAAAGGAAGCTCATTTAAATAAAGAAATTCTCAAGCTATATTTCAACGGAGGCAAGAAAAAGAAGCTCAGGGCTGTGGATTTTGTCGGCACGATTGCGAAGATTGAAGGGGTTATGGCCGAAGATATCGGCATAATTACGATACAGGATAATGTGTCGTATGTGGATATTTTAAACGGCAAGGGGATGCTTGTGATCGCAGCGATGAAGACTACAACCATCAAAGGGAAGCTGCTGAAGGTTCATCAGGCGATCCAGCAATAATCTAGACAATACCCAAACTAACCTTCAGCATAATATATCAATTTTAGAATAAAAGGGGTATGATATATAAACAATTCGATTGAATTAAATGAGGGGGATGACCCTATGCCTAAAGTGCCTATATTTAAAAAAACTAGAATGCAGGAGTTATTGATTAAATATTTCCCTGTGGTTATCGCACTATTTGGTTTCTTTAGTGCCTTGTCAAATATGCTATCAGCTGTCGCCGGAAACCTATTAGGGTTAATGCTTGTCGGTTCCTATGGTGTGCTTATCATCCTTTCCATGTATTCTCAGAAATATTCAGTGAAGTATGTAGCCAGCGGGTTGGCTTTCTTGGCTTTCCTGCTAACGGTTCCTTACCTTGAGTTTTCACACTTGAATGTTGTAATTTTTAATATGATTTTGCTGTATGCTTTTTTACTCCCGAATCCATATATTCTATCCATATTAATGTCGGGCATTTATATTTATCTGTTTGCAACTTTTAAGGGCCCAGTAGAAGAGGGTTTAATAGCAGGAAACATATTCGGTGTGTCAATCACCACGGTGATGTATTTGTTTCTTGTTTATTTTATCAAACAGATATCGCTGAATAACGTTCAACTGTCCAAAGCACTGGTAGAAGTGGAATATATAGCTTATCATGATTCGTTAACCGGGTTGCCTAACCGATACATGCTTCGTAATGACCTTCAAAGAACATTGGAACGCTCAGAACATGAAAACAAACGATTCGCCGTGATGTTTATGGATATTGACCGTTTTAAAATGGTGAATGATACCATGGGACATGATATAGGCGATTTACTTTTGCAAAAAGTGACGGACAGGCTTAGTGACTGTGTTCGCACACTAGGTGTCCTCGCGAGGCAGGGCGGGGATGAATTTATTTTCCTGTTGGAGGAAGGCGATAGGAAAGAGGCGGGGAAAGTCGCAGAGTTGATTAGTGAAACATGTAAACAACCGTTCTTATTATTTAAAGAAGAAGTTTACATATCCTACAGTATTGGAATCAGTCTATATCCCGACCATGGGGAGGATGTAGAGACGCTTCTCAAGAATGCAGATGCTGCCATGTATTCGGCGAAGGAGCACGGCAAGAATAACTATCAGTTCTACTCGGATGATTACGGTGTCACCAGCCGCAAGATGCAGCTGGAACAGGGATTAAGAAGAGCTATAAGCCATAATGAATTACACTTATATTACCAACCGCAGATTGATTTGAGAACAGATAGAATTAATGGTATCGAGGCTTTGCTCCGTTGGAATCATCCCGAATTGGGAGCCATATCTCCAGCGGAATTTATCACGATTGCGGAAGAAACGGGTTCGATTATTCCTATTGGTCTATGGGTGCTTCGAACCGCATGCAGGCAAAATAAAGTCTGGCAAACAAAGGGCATGCCGCCCCTTCGTATAGCGGTCAATATTTCTGCAAAACAATTTAAGGGAATAGAAGATCAATTTGTAAGACTGGTCCAATCCGTTTTGAAAGAAACCAATTTAGAACCGCAGTATCTTGAGCTGGAGTTGACTGAAACGGTCATGCAGAACTCCCCTGAAGCTATTCTGATGCTAAGACGTCTTAAATCGATAGGTGTAAAAATAACGATTGATGATTTTGGTACAGGGTACTCTTCATTAAGCGTTCTGAATCAGCTGCCGATCGATTATCTCAAGATCGACCAGTCGTTTATTATGGATTTGTTCAAAAACTCCAATACGGCCTCCATAGTAAAAACGATTATTGATTTGGGAGATAATTTGAAATTTCAACTCGTTGCCGAAGGTGTTGAGACCGAAGAACAAAAATCCTTTCTTCAACTACACCAGTGCCAGTCTGCGCAAGGATACTTGTATTCTCCGCCGGTACCCGCCGATGAATTTCAAAAGTTGTGGAAAACATATATATGATGTTATAGCCGTATTTTGAAATCGAGTCACTTGGACTTCATGAGGTCAAAGGCAAAGGGCCCACTCAGGCCTATGAGGTCATCGGGGTAAAGAAGCTTGCAGATGACAGCAGAAGGATCGATGGAACAAGCCTTTTCGCCAAAGATTTTATGGAGGAAACATGGCGTTACGTTCAGGGAACCAAGGAGGAGCAAATGCAGTTTGTAGACCTGCTTAGCATCCAGTCCCGTGATGGCGCCCTGATTCACAATGAATCGGTGGCTTGTTATTCGTTGGCCCTATTGAGATATATCAAACAGAAGTCTAACAGCACCCCAACCTCCGCCTCTTCCTCGCCGTTATCGGAAAACATAATCAAAGAGTTGGAGGAAATGAGTGAGGAAGATCTCGTCGTGATGGCGCTGCTGCATGATCTGGGCAAACATGCCATCGAGCCGTCCTTATTGAACCATCCTGCCCTAGACAATACACAAAGCAAGCTATTATCGAGTCAGATGAGCGACCATACGTCTAGCGCTTTAGAACAGTTGGAATTGGAGCGGTATACATCTTTTCTGACCCCATTCTACCAATTTCAATTAAGCCGGGGCAGCCAGTGTAAAATCCATGCCATTTCGTTCCTTCTTGCCATCTGTGACATGTATGATGCGTTAACTGCCCCCAAATTGTACAAAGGTAAGCCATGGAGCGTTCAAGGTGTGTTAGAAGAGATTGTTCGTCTGGCCTATCACTCGGATATGAAGCCGATCATCACCCATTTTATCGAATTGATGAAGCCGGAGGAGAAGGAGATCAAACTAACCTCCAGCAAGGCAACCAAGATGTTTAAATAATAAGACATCACATTCAATGGAGGGCTTCTATGCTTAAGAATCTTGGAGCATATGGAATATAAAGAATTAATAGAGGCCATCCGGGTAAAATTTCACGAAACGTGTCTCTCTAATAAATTTCTAAGATGGGGAAAGCCGATGAATCCATATACGCTAAGTGTAATCGGGATTATTAAGGGAATACCGGAAGGCTGCGTAATGACGTACGGACAGATTGCAGAGCTGGCAGGAAGTCCAGGAGGAGCTAGACAGGTGGTAAGGATTCTGCATTCGCTAAGCAAGCCTTATGAATTGCCTTGGCATAGAGTGGTCAATGCTAAAGGGGAAATTGTGATCAAGAACGAGGAGTTTCGTTTTATTCAGATGTTACATCTGCAAAACGAAGGTGTTGTATGTGACGACGATGGTCGAGTTGATTTGAAGATTTATCGTTTTATCCCCGATCTACGTAGGTGTAGAGATAAGCTTGGCGAACTTCCTGCCTTCTGATCCGTGATAACAAAGATAATTAAACAAGCGAAGGCATGCCGTGCGGATCTACAGGCCTTTATTTCGTGTTCTATGTAGATAATGCTAAGGTTAGGGAACTGTAATCCGTTATTTTGAAAAGTTGAGGTCTTTAAACTCAGTTTATGCCAGAATAGAGGAATGTAGTTCCCTTTGCTTATTAAAACAGTTGAATTTGGAATATTAGCGTCCTGTAGATCCTTGGCTGCCCGAATTATGTTCTTATGATTCAGCAGCTAGCAGAAATCACCCGAAGGGTGACATTATTATGATGCTCTATAGCGTTAACGAAACATTACCTTCACCGCAGTCAAATCCTGAATACTGCCATCCTTGGCGCTATAACTGTATACCCATAGTTGTCCTTCAGATGTTGTAGGCTCCGCGTCAAATTGGATTACAGCGGAAAACCTCCCATAGGCCGGGGCCCCTTCTGAAGTGGTAATCGTTCTCTCCTTTGTTACAATCTGTCCATTATTGTCCCGGATTTGGTATTGGGCCGTTGCCTCGAAAACGCGGGCATAGCCTTCCAGGCTTTGTCCGGGTTCAATTCTTGTGCCCGGCAAAGGGTTGAAGATGACAACATTTCTTGTCGATGGAAGCGGGATGATTAGTCGATATCCGGGATAGATAACATCAGGGGAAAGTCCGGGACGTCTCTGGTTTGCTTGCAGCAAGGCACCTAGGGTTACTCCAAAAAATTGTCCGATGCGAAACAGAGTATCCCCTTGAGCCACTTCGTAAATAAAAGCCGGAGCGGTGATCATTTGATTGATATAAATGAGATTCGGGTCGGGAATCTGGTTGATCCCTGCCATTAAGTCAACACTAACCGAAAACCGTGAAGCAATTTGAGTCAATGTATCCCCCGGGCCAATGATATATAATACAGCATTCTGTTGTTGGCTGATCCCTGCTTCCGATACAATCAAAACTTGACCCGGGTAAATCAATCCGGGATCGGTAATGGGCGGATAGAGCGCATTGGTCTGGCCAATGAGTTGAACGTTACTCCCGAGCCGTGCTGCGATGGAATAAAGAGTATCTCCGGGGCGAACCGTGTAGATGTAATGCTTGCCTTGTACGATGGGCATGGATCATCACTCCTGATTTCTTAAAGGATAATCCATCCTATTCAGAACTAGGCGTGTGCGTACCTTGTTAAGATAATAAAAGCACTCCCGAAAGTCTATTCGGAGTGCCTTTGAAAGTCCCTGTCTATGAACCATAATCCTTAATGACCGATTGAATCTTCTGAATGCGAATATATTCGGTTTTCTCCAGTTGGGGCCGGAAATAACCGTATAGATAGGCAGCTTGGGGGAAAGTTAAGCCTGGATAACAAACCACTTCCTGATTGGTATTCGGATTATCCATGATGATCTGCCATTCACCGGATCGGTCTTCTGGGGGAATCGAGCGGAGAATATGGGATTTAAAAGCGTGGATTTCCTCCAGCTCCTTCCAAATGTATTGGAACGATAAACTGAATTCAATCGGTTTAGGGAACATCGCCTTGGCTTTGGCAATGAGAAGCTCCACATCAACAATTTCTTCATCGGTAAAAGTCCGCAGTTTGCTTTGGAAGCCCTTGATTAAACTGTAAAAAGTATAGTACCCCTCCGCATAAGTTCTTTTCTGGAAATCGAGTCTCTCCTGTTCAGTTGCAGCCATGCCAAACTGTTCATACATATCATGATGCAGAGTATTTATCACGGTTAGTTATCATCCTTGTTTATAGTAATTTTGCTTGTAATCGCAAGACATTATCATCCGGATAGGATCTTCTGTTATTATATACTAAAATCAATTTTTTTTGGAGGGAAAACCATGAGTTTATTGGAACAAAATTTAGAAAAGTATGCGGCACTTGCCGTTCATGTAGGAGTGAATATTCAGCAGGGACAGACGCTTGTGATCAATGCACCGATTTCGGCTGCCGGGCTGATTCGGAAAATTGCCAAGAAGGCCTATGAAGCGGGGGCCAGAAATGTACATGTGGAGTGGAGCGATGACGAGCTTGGGCTGATTAAATATCAAGAGGCTCCGGATGAAGCTTTCGCGGAATTTCCGGTGTGGAAGGCTAAAGGAATGGAAGAAATGGCGGAGAACGGTGCGGCTTTCTTAACGATTCATGCCCCTAATCCCGACCTATTGAAGGGCATTTCTGCGGAACGTGTCGCCGCTGCCAATAAAACGCATTCCATGGCGATGTTTAAGTACCGCAGCTATTTAATGGCCAACAAAGCTTGTTGGTCGATCATAGCTTTTCCCACAGCAGAGTGGGCCCGGAAAGTATTCCCTGGGGAGGTAAACCCTGAATTGGCCATAAGCAAGTTATGGGATGTCATCTTTGAGGTGACGCGGATCAAGGCAGAGGATCCTGTTCAACTATGGAAAGAACATATAGCGAGATTGACGCAAACCTCCAAATACCTAAATGATAAACAATACCAACAGCTGATCTATAAAGCCGAAGGAACCCGCCTAACAGTGGACCTTCCCAAGAATCACATATGGCACGGCGGAGCGGCGGTCAGTGATAAAGGCATTGTCTTCAGCCCGAATATGCCGACAGAAGAAGTCTTTACTATGCCGCATAGAAACGGGGTAAACGGTGTAGTCCGCAGCACTAAGCCGCTCAATTACAGCGGGAATGTAATCGATGGATTTTCTTTAACCTTTGTACAAGGGGAAATCGTACACTTTACAGCGGAAACCGGGTATGACACCCTTAAACATCTGCTAACGGCTGATGAAGGAGCACGGCGTTTGGGGGAAGTTGCCTTGGTGCCGCATCAATCGCCTATTTCCATGACCGGCTTGATCTTCTTCAATACCTTGTTTGACGAGAATGCCTCTTCCCATCTGGCCATCGGCAAGGCCTATCCTATTAACTTGGCCGGCGGCGCCGATATGACGGAGGAAGAGCTTGCGCACCACGGGGTAAACACCAGCTTGGTTCATGTGGATTTTATGATTGGATCCGCAGATATGAACATTGATGGAGTAACCCCAAGCGGGGAAGTTGAGCCGATTTTCAGGAACGGAAATTGGGCCTTGCCCGCGAACTAAATCAATCAATTTCCAGTAAATGGTTGAACTCCTTTTGTTTCATTTCGGTTATGCAAGGGTAAAGAACTTGCATAGCCAAAAAAAACAAAAGGAGTGATTTAAAATGGACGAGAATGTATTTAAGGGAAAGTGGAAGCAGGTCAAAGGTGAAGCCCAGAAGCAATGGGGAAAGCTGACCAACGATGATCTTGATGTGATTGACGGCCAACGGGAGAAACTTGTCGGAAAGCTGCAGGAGCGGTATGGCTATGCCAAAGATGCAGCGGAGAAAGAATATCACGACTGGTCGGAGCGAAATAACGAGTTTGAACAGAATAACGACAGGATATAGGCTCCACATCTTTTTGCAAAAATATAAAGTTTCATATCTGGATTAATGGGTAAATAAATAGTGCAGCCAAGTTTAACAGATCCGTCTTCGGGTCAACCAATAAAAATTAGGAGGAACTACATCATGAATCACGACAAGAAAATTGTAGGTGTATTTAATACCGAGCAAGAAGCCGTAAGAACTGTACAAGACTTGAAACGACAAGGTTATAGTGCCGACCAAATTTCAGTAGTTGCCAAAGACAGGGATCACATGGACTATATTTCGGAGGAAACCGGCACTAAAGCCCCTGAGGGAGTTGCCACTGGTGCAGCCACTGGCGGAATGCTGGGCGGAATTTCCGGTATTTTATTAGGAATGGGAGCCTTAGCGATTCCTGGTATCGGCCCTATTATTGCAGCAGGTCCTATTGTGGCTGGATTAACTGGTGCCGCTATTGGAGCCGGAACAGGCGGATTGGTAGGCGGTCTGATTGGGCTCGGTATTCCCGAGGATGAAGCCCATATGTACAATGACCACGTAAAAGACGGTAATATTCTGGTCATGGTGGACTCCAACAGTGATCTGGACGATGAAGCTTATGATACCTTCCGTTCTAATAATTCCCTTAACTCCAAACTCTATGACAGGGATTTTAACAGTGGATTTGATGGAGAACGGGATCGTGACTCTTTCCGTTAATCCTTTCTATAAACTTTAAGAGAAGCAAGAGCGGTATTCGCTTTATGAAACCACTGCTCTTGTTTTCTTTTGCCGGAAATTCAAAGCCA
>DASWUO010000054.1:0-7198 GCA_036401615.1 Bacilli bacterium
CCTCTGGGAATGGCTTTGTTTGCAGTTATTGTATAGGAAATTATACAATGGTCCTTTCTGTAATATTTTTCTAGATCAGCAAACCAGCCAAGTAACTCTAAGGTAAAATTAGGTAGAAAAAAGACCTTAAGCAAAAAGGTAGGGAATATTAAGGCCAAATAAGATCCGAAACGGAACTTATCTTTCATTTTTCCGGTGTCTAACTCCGGTCTAAAACATTTAAGGTCCAAGAAGAAGCTTATATCGAAATAACGTGGTTAATTTTTTGCAATAGGGTCTAATTGAAACCTTACTGCAAAATCGATCGTTCATGCAATTATGGTACTGCTATAAGCGATCACCATCAGCTAAAGATGGTTTCCCTATAGAGAACATAACCGGAAAAACAATAAAAGCGAAGAAAATGCAGAAGATGACATTTTAAACTAAGGAAGCAAATGATGCTTTGTCTGCTTGCGGTAATCGGAAGGACTGGCACCGGTCAAACGACGAAAGGTGTGGCTAAACTGGCTTTGATCGTTAAATCCGACACTTTCGGCAATGATCTTTACGGTATAATCGGTCATCCATAATAACTGTCGTGCCCGCCGTAATCGCTCCTGCAGTACATATTGCATTAGGGAAAGCCCAATATGTTTTTGAAACAGCGAGCGAAGATGGCTCTCGCTTACATGTACTCGCCCTGCCAGCAGGGGGGCGGTTAATTCCTCATGTAAATGATCGTTGATAAAGCCGCAGAGTTCAGCAATGCGTTCATCTATTTGAACTGGCTCCGTTGGCAAATAATAACGGCAGCATCGAATCATTTCAGACAGCCAATCCAGCGTAGAGGACTGTATTTTCAACCTTTCACTCATTTCTTCGATCACAGGACCGTCTTTTTGCAGTTCTTTAACTTGCTCCAATAGCTTTCGCCATAAAGAAACCAAGCGGTTAGACGATTCTCCCAACAGGATTTTAGCGGGGAGCGGGAGCCGCCTAGACAGAGGAAGAGAACCGATCCGCGCTTCGCATCCCAAGGCCAGATAGTGAAACGGGTTTTGATCTTCACTTCGAATTCGCAGCACGGTATCCGGCGGTACAATTAATAAATTCCCTTGCTCCAGTAGAAAGGCATCCCCGTTCATCTCTATTCGTTTGCTTCCACTTAGTACATACCAAATTATCGTATATATGCTTGTGAGACTTTCATTCCAGCCTACTTCCCTGTACCATTCAAAAATCCATCGCGCCTGAAAGGTCAGGTCGTCAAAAATGAACTTCTCGCGAAGAAAAGGCATCTGCTTCACCCTCCAAATCAGCGAAATTCACAAATGAATCATCATCTGCAACATTTCACAGGTTATGAGTCCAAATTATAATAGGAAAGAAGGTAAATATCAATATAAGGAGAATGCCGAATGAATGTTACGTCCCTTAAACTTTCCAAAGAACAAGTCTTGCAATATCTGAGAGAAGGATATCTTGGCCCATTTACTTTATGTTCTCCTGAGGAGATGGCGGAAATTCGTGAAGTGCTGCTACGGGAAGTGCTGTACAAACCGTCCGTAATTCAACGCGATCCGCTACAATCCAGACATCTGGATCACTCAATAGTATTTGAATTGTGCTCTCATCCCGAAATCACGGAAAGAATGGCATCGATTATGGGTGACGATCTTATCCTATGGAGATCGCATTTCTTCCAGAAGGATCCGGGAAGCAAGGATGTTCCATGGCATCAGGATGTCAACTCCTGGCCGATGATCGAACCCAAGCTGAATATTACGGCTTGGATTGCGATTGACGATGCTTTTATTGAAAACAGCTGCGTCCAGATTATACCCCGGTCGCATACTTCGGTGGTTCCCCACATACCGGTAACAGAGACCAAGGCCTTTTACTTTGGGGAAGAGTCGGATCCGCGCTATGTGAATGTGAAGGATGCCGTACCGATGGAGTTGAAAGCAGGACAGTTTTTCCTGTTTAATGAAAGGATGCTGCACTACTCCGCTCCGAATACTTCGGACAAACGCCGAATCGGTCTGGCGGCAAGGGTGACAACACCCATTGTGAAAGTGGACCATGGCAAACTTTTCCCGGGTCATAAATGCGTGCTCATCCGGGGGAAAGACACGATGGAACTTAACGAAATGGCTGAACCACCCCATATCGGAGGATTGAAAAAATGAGTTTAGCTAAACCGAACATCATCTATGTTCTAGCTGATGATATGGGATACGGGGATATTTCCCGATTGAATGAACAATCCAAGATTAGAACAACGCACTTGGATCGGATGGCGGAAGCCGGCATGGCCTTTACTGACGCACATTCGTCTTCCGCAGTTTGTACTCCGTCAAGATACAGTATCCTGACCGGCAGGTACAATTGGCGTTCCGGTTTGAAGGAAGGGGTCCTGTGGGGTTACTCGCCAAGCCTAATAGAGCAAGACCGGATGACGGTTGCCTCAATGCTCAAACAGGAGGGTTATCATACAGCTTGCATTGGAAAGTGGCATCTCGGGATGAATTGGTTTAAGACGGGCCCTCTTCCGGAGGAAGTCGATTATACGAAGCCAATTCTCGACGGCCCGCTGGAATATGGCTTTGACTATTATTATGGGGTAAGCGCTTCGCTTGATATGCCTCCCTATGTGTATATCGAGAATGACCGGGCGACGCAGACTCCAGATCATATTACCGGGAATGGCGATAATATGGAGTATTGGTTGGAAGGGCCTGCCGCGCCTGATTTTAAACATCATGAGGTGTTTCCCCGCCTTACGCAAAAGGTGTTGGAAAAAATCGATGCCTATGCTGCAGATCCCTTTTTTATTTATTTTCCAATGACCGCACCCCATACGCCCATATTGCCGTCACCTGAATTTGCAGGCAAATCGGGTACAAACGCTTATGGGGATTTTGTGCTGATGTGCGATAATGCGGTTGGACAGATTATCCGGAAGCTGGAAGAAAGGCAAATTGCGGACAACACCATTGTGATCTTTACCAGCGATAACGGTTGTTCTCCCCGGGCGAACTATGCAGAACTCGCGTCCTTGGGGCACAATCCAAGCTATACCTTTCGGGGGCACAAAGCAGATATTTATGAAGGAGGACATCGAATACCGTTACTAATAAAATGGCCAAACAAGATCCAAGCGGGAACGGTTTCCGACGAGCCTGTATGTTTATCTGACTTGATGGCGACGGTTGCCGAAATATTAATGATTTCACTTCCGGATGATGCAGGTGAAGACAGCGTCAGCAACCTTCCGGTATGGTTAGGGCTGAACTATGCCAAACCCCTTAGGGAAGCCATCGTTCATCACTCTATAGACGGTTCGTTTTCTATTCGACAAGGAGACTGGAAGCTGGAGCTGTGTCCGGGTTCGGGAGGATGGAGTGAACCCCAGCCGGGGTTAGAACCAACTGGATCACCGCGAATTCAGCTTTATGATTTGAGTGCAGATATCGGTGAAACAAAGAATGTATATAGCATACATCCTCGTATAGTGACATTCATGAGAGAATTACTGATTGAATATATCACTTCCGGCCGCAGTACCTCGGGAGCGCCTCAGCAAAACACTGGGGATGACAGGTGGGCGCAGCTTCATTGGATGGCCTGAACACAATAATAGGATAGGAGAGAACCCCCGGAACCACTGCATAGTGGGCCGGGGGTTCTGTTAACAAATTAATTTACTGATATAAACATAATAGGCGCCAATTAAGGTTCCATTATCATCTTCCAGATAGGTTTGCAATCTTGTACTGCCCTTCTGCAAGATTACAGTAAAACGGACAAATTTATCTTGGCCATTCACCGGTTTGCTTTCCTTGTAATCGCCAATTTTGATATGGGCTAACCGCAGGGAAAGGGCCCTGCCCCCGTTGTACCAATCAATTTCGCCGGGAATTCCTTCTGTCATGGATCTATTTTCTTCAAGCGGCCAACGCCTGACATCAAAGTGATATTCCCCGTCTTCGGACACTTCAATTTCCCAATAGCTGTTGCATGCCTTGGCGACCCGAATTTCATATTGACTCCACGGGACATCGCTCAAATCGGCCCGCCAATCATGGGCTGTCAGATCCGTGATATGTTCATGGTCCGTTCCGATCACAATCGGAATATCCTCATCGAATTGCCGGGAAACCTTTTTCCACCATAAGTCGTAATCGGCACGCAGCTTGCTCACGACTTGGGGATGGCTGGAAGCAACATCCAACTTTTGCTCAGGGTCTGAAGCTATATCGTATAACGACTCGCCGTTAATTAGCCGCCATCTTTGCGTCATGACCGTGCTGCTTCTCCACTTAATGGGCTGCGGGACGCGTTGGGAATCGGTCACAATACTCCTGTCCTCCCAATGAGCGTTGTCACCTTGAAGCAAAGCTGCCAGGCTGATTCCATCGAATTGAAGAGATTCAGGCTTACGCAGTCCGCATAATTCTATAAAGGTTGGCATGACATCCACGTTGGCGGCCAGTTGGGGAATATCACGGCCTTTGGTCCACCCCTGTGCAGGCCAATGAAGGAAGAACGGCACCCGGTGGCCTCCATCATAAGCAGATCCTTTTCTCCCCCTCATCCCGGCATTATAACCCTCAGTTATAAATTCGGAGCGATCCAGTTCACACCCCGTGTAGGTTCCGTTATCGGTCATGAAGATAAAAATGGTGTTTTCCTCCAGGCCCAGCTCCTGCAGCCTATTTCTGAACTTCCCGACATTTTCGTCAATATTAGTAATCATGCCATAAAATTTAGCTCTGTCTTCCGGTACACTATCGATATAAAGGTCAGAGTATTTTTTATCGACATTTAGAGGGATATGCGGCGCATTGGTGGCAATAAAACATAAAAACGGCGTATCCTGATGTCTTTCCACAAAGTCCAATCCCAAGTTAAAAAAAACATCGGTGCAATAGCCCTCATACTTCTGTTCTTTGCCATTTACAAAGTAGGTGTCATCAAAATAATCGTTGCCCCAATAGTCGGGAGTTTGCCCGATACCGCCTCCGCCGTGAACTACAGATTCCTCAAACCCCCTGTCATGCGGACGATACGGGTAATTATCCCCCAGATGCCATTTGCCGAATATCCCTGTTTTATACCCGTTATCCTGAAAAACATTGGCCATGCTGACTTCATCTTTTCTTAACAGCGACCTGCCTCCGATGGTGTGCCAAACCCCTGTACTATTATGGTAATGTCCGGTTAACAACCCCGCGCGGGTAGGCGCGCACGTAGGCCCCGTATGGTAATCGGTAAACCGGATACTCTGCGAGAAGAGCTTATCGATGTAAGGTGTCCGTATTTCCGGATTCCCGTGGCATCCCAAATCCCCGTATCCTTGATCATCCGTAATAACAATGACGACATTCGGTTTTTTGTGTTGGTTCATTGCAATTCTCCCTTCACATCGTTCTAATCAGTGTAAAAGGTTTTATTGCAGATGTCCATGCATTATTTCCCTTAATATGGTAAAAGGAAGTTGTCTGAATGATTTAGCGTAAAAAATTGATATAATCCAAAAAATGATAAAAAATTTATGTATCCACTTTCAACAGTTATGCTTTATCATTAAATTACAGGGCGGTGTAAACACCGGAGAGGAAGGTGTTCCATGGGGTTGAACTATTTTACGCTGCAATTCAGAAGATTTGCGACACAGCGGTACTTGCAATTGATGGTGATTCCCTGGATCATCTGGCTCATCGTATTTTGCTATATCCCCATGTACGGCGTCATAATCGCTTTTAAACAATATGATATCACGCAAGGAATCTTTGGAGGACCTTGGATCGGACTGGAAAATTTTTATACTTTTTTCAATGACGCCGATGCCGTAAGATCGGTTTATAATACGATTGGGATCAGTTTATATAAGTTAGCCGTAGGTTTTCCCGCCCCTATCATTTTTGCACTGATGTTGAATGAGTTGGCAGGAAAAAAATTCAAAAGATTTGTACAGTCGGTTTCTTATTTGCCTTACTTTATTTCCTGGGTCATCATGGTCGGCATTATGCAAACCTTGCTTTCCGTTCATGGACCCGTCAATCGGATGCTGACCTCGACAGGGATCCTTAGGGAAGGTGTTATCTTCTTGGGGGAGCCGGAGCTTTTCTGGCATGTCCTGGTATTCTCCGAATTATGGAAAAACATCGGGTGGAGCTCCATTATCTATTTGGCTGCCATAGCAGGCGTGAACCAGGAAATGTATGAAGCGGCAACTGTAGACGGAGCGACTCGAATTCAACGAATGGTTTATATTACCATTCCCTCGATTATGTCGACCATCGTCATTCTTCTCATGCTAAACATCAGTTCGGTATTGAATGCAAATTTTGATCAGATCTTCTTACTCTCCAATCATCTTGTCGCCGATGTGGCCGAAGTGATCGATACCTACGTTTACAAGCAGGGCATCACGACAGGACGTTATTCGTACGCTACGGCGGTGGGGTTGTTCAAGTCGGCAGCGGGCGTCATTCTGTTGGTTATCGCTAACAAGCTGGCAAGAAAAATAAGCGGCGGAGAACACGGACTCTGGTAGAGAAAGCTGCCTGGAAGGATACTACATGGGAAGAACCCGCAATGAGAAAATACAGGATGTCTTGAATGTACTGTTTTTCGTTATCGTTACCCTTGGCTTCATCTATCCTTTCTGGTATTTGCTTGCCCTGTCCTTTAACTCGGCTGCCGATACGATGGCGAACAGCATTGTCTTTCTTCCTAATAGCTTTACTTTGGCTAATTATGAGGCCGTATTCAACAACGATTCACTTCTGAACGCTTACCTGATCACCATACTTCGGACGGTCATCGGCACAGCTTTCAGTGTAATGGCCACAGGCATGTTTGCCTATGGCATGTCTAAGAAATATCTTGTTTTCCATACGTTTTTCTTTACACTCACCATGATCACCATGTTCTTCCACGGCGGACTCATACCTACGGTTTTATTGATAAAATCAATGGGGTTGATGAATAATTTCATGGTTTATATTATTCCTGCCTTGGTCAATGTGGTTTTTATGCTGATCATGAGAACGTACTATCTTACGTTATCTCCGGCTCTTGAGGAATCGGCCAAAATTGACGGGTATAATGATTTGCAAATTTTTTTTAAAATCGTCTTGCCCTCTTCCTTGCCGATCATCGCTGCGATTGCGTTATTTAATGGAGTGGCGCAGTGGAACTCGTGGTT
>DASWUO010000055.1:0-4126 GCA_036401615.1 Bacilli bacterium
TTTTATAGAAATGATTCAACAGTTCAAAAGGGATAACCCCGTAAAGTCCAATCAAACAAGGTTTGTGAAGGAAACGAAAGGAGATTTACAATATGCCCAAAAATAACAGCCTGAAAAAAATTCTCGTTATCGGATCCGGACCGATCGTGATCGGACAAGCCGCAGAATTTGATTACGCGGGAACGCAAGCCTGCCAGGCTCTTAAAGAGGAAGGCATAGAGGTTGTGTTAATCAACAGCAATCCGGCTACCATCATGACCGATACTAACATGGCGGATAAAGTATATATTGAACCCATTACATTGGAGTTTGTTTCCCAGATCATTCGCCAGGAACGCCCCGATGGACTTCTGCCTACACTAGGCGGGCAAACGGGATTAAATATGGCGGTGGAGCTTGCCCGGCACGGTGTGCTGGAGAGAGAGAATGTAAAACTTCTGGGGACGCAATTGTCTGCCATTGAACAAGCGGAGGATCGTGATTTATTCAAGGAATTGATGAAAAAGTTAGATCAACCCGTTCCGGAGAGTGCCATTGTTACTTCTCTTATCGAAGCTGTTGATTTTGTAAACGAAGTAGGCTATCCGATTATCGTTCGTCCGGCTTATACTTTAGGCGGAACAGGCGGCGGTATCTGCAGCAATGAAGAAGAGCTTATTGAAATTGTGGCTTCTGGCATAAGATACAGTCCGATTGGCCAATGTTTGATCGAGAAGAGCATTGCCGGTCTTAAAGAAGTGGAATATGAAGTCATGCGCGATGCGAATGATAATTGTATTGTTGTTTGTAACATGGAAAATTTCGACCCGGTAGGCGTTCATACCGGAGACAGCATTGTTGTCGCTCCAAGCCAGACATTATCTGACCGCGAATATCAAATGCTTCGTTCAGCTTCGATTAAGATCATTCGCGCCCTTAATATCGAAGGCGGTTGTAACGTGCAATATGCCCTTGATCCGCAAAGCTTCCAATACTACGTTATTGAAGTAAATCCGCGGGTAAGCCGCTCTTCGGCGCTTGCTTCCAAAGCAACCGGATACCCTATTGCCAAGATGGCGGCCAAGATCGCTATTGGTTACACTTTAGACGAGATTGTAAACCCGGTTACAGGTCAAACTTATGCTTGTTTTGAACCCACCTTGGACTATATCGTCAGCAAGATACCGCGCTGGCCTTTCGATAAATTCACCGCCGCCAACCGAAAGCTTGGCACTCAGATGAAAGCCACCGGTGAAGTGATGGCGATTGGCCGCACCTTTGAGGAATCCATTCACAAAGCGGTTCGTTCACTGGAAATCGGCTCTCACCGGCTTTACATTAAAGATGCCGATAAGATCGATGATGCCACCTTGCAATACCGTTTGAAAACACCCGATGACGAGCGAATCTTTCTTATTGCCGAAGCCTACCGCCGGGGTTACTCCCTGCAGCAAATTCAAGATTTAACGCAAATCGATTGGTGGTTCTTGCATAAACTTGAAGGTTTAATTACTTTTGAAAAAGTACTTCAGCAAACATCTGAGCTTTCTATAGAGCTGCTCTTGGAAGCCAAACGCAAAGGGTTTACAGATAGGGCGATTGGTGAATTGAGGGCTTCCGCGGATTCGAAACGATCTTTAATTCATGAGGATGATATACGTGCGTTCCGTTTGAAAAATAATATAAAGCCGGTTTACAAAATGGTGGATACCTGCTCAGCTGAATTTGAAGCTTCCACACCTTACTATTACTCAACGTATGAAACGGAAAACGAAGTAACTTCCAGCACCAAGGAAAAGGTCGTCGTCCTTGGATCAGGTCCGATTCGTATCGGCCAAGGAATTGAATTCGACTATTCCACCGTTCACGCAGTATGGGCCATTCAAGCTGCCGGCTATGAAGCGGTTATCATTAACAACAACCCGGAGACGGTTTCTACTGACTTTAATACGTCGGACCGGTTATATTTTGAACCCTTATTTTTCGAAGATGTGATGAATGTAATTGAGCAGGAGAAGCCGCTCGGGGTCATTGTCCAATTTGGCGGCCAAACGGCCATTAATCTTGCCGCTCCGCTTGCTAAAGCAGGAGTGCGCATCCTCGGCACAAGCCTGGAGAATATCGATGCCGCGGAGGACCGCAAGAAGTTTGAAGCGTTGCTGCGTAAATTAAACATAGCCCAGCCTTTGGGCGGCACAGTGACTTCCGTGGATGAAGCTGCAGGTACCGCCGCCAAGCTTGGGTATCCCGTAGTAGTTAGGCCCTCCTACGTTCTTGGCGGGCGTGCCATGGAAATCGTCTATTCCGATGCCGAGCTGCTGAACTACATGACATATGCAGTACAGATTAATCCGGAGCATCCGGTTCTAATTGACCGTTACTTGTTAGGTAAAGAAGTTGAGGTTGACGCCATCTGCGACCTGGATACCGTGCTTATTCCCGGAATCATGGAGCATGTTGAACGGGCGGGTGTTCACTCGGGTGACTCTATTGCCGTCTATCCGCCGCAGAGCCTGTCTGATGATATGAAGAAACAAATTATTGAAATTACTACGAAGATAGCCAGAGGCTTGCAAGTGATCGGACTTGTTAACATTCAATATGTCATCTACAAAGATGAAATTTTCGTCATCGAAGTGAATCCAAGATCATCGAGAACCGTACCCTTCTTAAGCAAAGTGACGAACATTCCAATGGCTAATGTGGCAACAAGGGTGATTCTGGGGCAGAAACTGATCGATCAAGGCTACCAAAGCGGATTATGGCCGGAGGATGATTTTATTTCTGTGAAAGTTCCGGTATTCTCTTTTGCGAAGCTGCGCAGAGTAGATACTACTCTGGGACCCGAGATGAAATCTACCGGGGAAGTGATGGGCCGCGACATTACTTATGCCAAGGCTTTATACAAAGGATTGATCGGTTCAGGGATGAAGATCCCGCCAACAGGCTCGATCATTGCTACCGTAGCGGATAAAGATAAAGCAGAAGCTATAGAAATTCTGCAGGGGTTTTTCAGCTTGGGTTACAAAATCGTAGCCACCGGAGGTACGGCCCAAGCGCTGGAGGATGCCGGCATACCGGTCACCCGCGTGCATAAATTAAGCGAAGGCTCACCTAACATTCTGGATTTAATCCGCAATGGTGAAGCTCATTTTGTAGTAAATACCTTGACTAAGGGTAAAACTCCCGAACGGGACGGCTTCCGCATCAGGCGGGAAGCTGTAGAGAATGGCGTAGTATGCATGACTTCCTTGGATACCGTTAGAGCTTTGATGACGATGCTGGAAACGATCAATTTCTCGTCGAGAGCTATGCCGGTATTGGAGAAAAAACCATCTATTCAAGAACCACTTACTATTTAGAAGGAGGAGGTGTTGAATGGATGAGCAACTATCCGGATTCAGCCCGGCGTATCATGGTAGCTTTAGATTACGAGAGGGCGGAAGAAGCCAAGCAGCTTCTTAACAAATTGCGCGGTATTCCCTGTTATGTAAAAGTAGGGATGCAGTTGTTTTATGCTGCGGGGCCCGATTTCATCCTCTACCTGAAGTCGGAGGGTTACCGAGTATTTCTTGATCTTAAGCTGCACGACATTCCGAATACGGTTAAGGGCGGCGCCAACAGCATAACCCGGTTGGGTGTGGATATGTTTAATGTTCACGCAGCCGGGGGACTTAAGATGATGCAAGCTGCTGTTGAGGGTGTAGATGAGGCTATGGCGATAAGACCTTCGTCGGGCTCTGATCCAGGTTCTGTAACATATGATCATATAAAACCAATAGTAATTGGTGTTACGCAATTGACAAGTACAAGCCAAACCATATTAAATGATGAAATTGGAATTGGCGGACCCATAGAGGAAGCTGTGATAAGGTATGCCCAAACAGCTAAAACCGCCGGGCTGCAGGGGGTTGTAGCTTCACCCATTGAAGTAGGTAAGATCAAGGAAAGGTGCGGGGCTAATTTCTTGACAATTACTCCAGGCATTAGGCCAATAGGTGCTGACATAGGTGACCAATCAAGGGTGATGACCCCTAAGGATGCTTTCGACCAGGGGACAGACTATGTAGTCATTGGCCGTCCAATTACAGCGGCTCCGGATCCCCGGCAAGCACTGGAATCCATTATTGAGTCGAGTGAATTATAA
>DASWUO010000056.1:0-4207 GCA_036401615.1 Bacilli bacterium
ATCGGAACTCACGCTGTATGTCCGTATTTCTTTAATAAATCGATCGATTAAAACAAGCGGAAATTTATCCTGGGACAAACGAAGTATAGACTCATTGTTATTTTCTTTTTCCGTTGGAAAGATGACTAAACCTTTAACCCCAACTTCAAGAAACATCTCAATCGCATCCGTCTCTTCAAGTTGAGATTCCCTTGTAATTCGAATCATTAGATGATACCCCGATTGACAAACATGCTTTTCGATTCCATCCAATATTCTTTGGTCTACATTCGTCTTCATACATGGGAGAATCACCCCAATGGTTCCCTTGTTTCGGGCATTTTCTGTTATATTTGCGTTTTTTAAAACATCCTTCTTAATAAAAGAGCCCTTCCCCTTAACCCGAACGACTATTCCCTCTTCAACTAACCCAATTAGGGCATTTCTGCTTGTAATCTGGCTAACATAAAATTGTTTGGCAAGTTCCTTTTCCGACGATACTCGATCCCCAGGACGTAATAATCCCAGCCTAATCTGCTCCTTTATTTTCATCTGGATTTGTTTATACAACGGATGATTTTTCATTTAAAATTGAACCCCACCTTGCCCCCGATCAAGCTTAAAATTCCAGCGCCATTCTTTCTTAGAATTATTTTATAGTGATATATTCCTGTTCTTTTACAAAATCAGGAGATTTCCCCTCGTTAATTTGCCGAATGATTTCAATAGGTATTTTGGGTAGGCGGTCGAACGTCAATAAACCGTTCTTTTCTTGTTCTACATCCGTTAACTGTGTATAGCAATAACCCTGTATATCTTTGGAATAAAGCATCGGTTGAATGACGGCTATTAATTTCTCCATAAAATCATGCTTGTTTTGTGCGGCAGAGTATCCCCAGCCATCGCCGTTATTATCTTGAATAAAGGAAATTCCACCAAATTCACTTATTAACAGGGGTTCGCCATTATAGATACAGCCAGGAACAATAAGCCAACGTTTTTGCGGATTGCTGGTTACCGCTTTTTGCTGTGAGGCATACCGTTCCTCCAGCACTTCCCTTCTCCATTCATAATCGTGTATTGTACAGATGTCCGATTTTACATGCTCCCATCCGTCATTTGATATGACTAGCCGCGTCGAATCTAAGGACTTCGTCAAATGGTAGATGGATAAAACATGTTCCTGTTGACGTTTGTCAACCAAGATATTCGGTACTCCCCAGCTTTCGTTAATTGGTACCCAAACGACAAGGCAAGGATGATTGTAGTCTCTTTGGATCGCTTCCTGCCATTCTTGCGTAAATCGGCTTACATATTTCTCGGAATATTGATAGGCATTGGCCATTTCTCCCCACAATAACAATCCCATGCGGTCACACCAATAAATGTATCGGGGGTCTTCGATCTTTTGGTGTTTTCTGACCCCATTAAAACCCATCAATTTCGTATATTCTATATCTTTGCGGAAAGTTTCATCGCTTGCAGCAGTCAGCACACCACCCGGGAAATAACCTTGATCCAATATAAGCTTCATATAATAAGGACGATTATTTAAACATATGATTCCATCTTCAATGGAAATTTTTCTCATTCCAAAATAGCTGTTAACCTGATCTACAATTTGTTCTTTTTCAATTAAGGTGAACTGCACATCATATAAGTTCGGTTGTTCGGGTGACCACCATTGCCCCATTCCATGATCATTAAAGTCATGAAGTTTGATCGTCCTTTCTTCTTCTTTCTCTTTAATTTGAATCAAATCCTCGACTACACACTTCCCTTGGAAAGATATCGAAATTTTCAAGCGAAGATCCGTGTTCCCGGCCCAGCCATTCACGAAACTGCGAATCTGAATTTTATTGTGATCAATATCCGGTGTCAGCTGCACGCGCTGTAGGTAGGTTGTGCTTAATGGCTCCAGCCAAACGCTTTGCCAAATACCCGTTGTACGGGTATAGAAAATAATATCCGATTTCTCTTTCCAATACTGTTTTCCACGAGGCAGCGTCACATCTTGACTATAATCTTGCGCTCGTACGACGATTGTATTGTTCCCTTTCTGCAGTAGATCGGTAATATCTGCGGAGAATGGCGTATGTCCGCCTTCGTGAGCAACAGAGAATTCACCGTTAATCCATACTTTGGCCGAATAATCGACAGCTCCGAAATGGAGAACAATGCGTTTTCCCATATACGGATCCGGAAGAACGAGATTTCTTCTATACCAAACGATATCGTGGAAAGACGTATCACCAATCCCGCTGAGCTCACTTTGAAAACAAAACGGAACTTTAATTTCTTTGGAAAACGGATGGCTTTTATACCATTTAACCATCTCTCCTATATTGTGGTCATCAAATTCAAATTCCCAAGTTCCGTTTAAATTCATCCACTCTGAACGTTCGAACTGTGGACGCGGGTATTCATTTCTGGTAATGGATGTCATATCGTTATCTCCTATTTGTGGTTATTGGGTCTATCATTTTAAAAATAACGACATATTGGCAAAAACCCAAGTCGGTGAAGCTGAACGAATCCCGACTCTCCCGTGCATCCATGCGTTTGCGTCCGTCCACTCCAAGTCCGGCTGCTTCGAATGATTCGAATATACCTTAATCGTATTTCCACTAACTTCAACTGCAATGTGAACCGATGAATCGGTGGCAAAACTTAGCGGAACAGAAGCAACTTCATTCTGGTCGTAATTCATTCTTTTTAAGATCATTCGTCCGTTGCGAAAGGTCAATTGATAGCCCATAAATGAATCTTTGACTTGATCGGGATATTCCGATTCGTTTGTCACACGAAATAGAAGTCCTCCTTCTTCAAGAGAATCCGCTGTGGATTTCACATCCACTTCTACCCGATAGTCAGTCCAATCATGGCTTCCCGCATACATTTTGGCATCTGATCCTTCAGTTTGTACAGCATACCCGTCTGAGCTCTTGATCCAATTACCATACATATCGTCAAGCATAATGTGGTCAAAAACATTTGGTATGCTAATCGGACCTTTAGCTGTGTGGTATATATTCAAAAAACGGAACGTTAACTTTCCTTTGACGAGCTTCACGGTTAACGTATGTTCACCACGAGTTAGCTCCATCTTTCCTATATGCTTTTTGACCCACAGATTTCCATCGCCTATGTTCTTTTCTCCCAGTTCAAAACGCCGAGATTCCCCATCGATTTTCAGTTCCAGCACACTTTTGTTTCCGACTTCGTTTCCTTCTGCATTCATCATGACATCAAACCCATAAGTCCCGGCTTCCTGCACGTTAATTTTATAAGCCACCCAGTCGCCCTTTCCCTCAAGTGAAACGGCATGGCTGCCATCTTCGCTTATCCGGATCGGAACCCGATCGCCTTCACGCAAAGTGGAACCTTCAGCGGGATAACCGATATGAAATCCTCTTTCTTCTTCTTTCAAATAGTGAACGGCCTCAATGCTGCCGGGCACTGGTTTCATCGTCTCGTAGTCACTGCTGCCGCCAGCCTCATTGGAAAATGCCGTAAATTGAAGATCCGGTTTCAAGTCTCGGTACACATACCCGATTTTCCCCGGTTTTGCAGTCATGTTTGCTGCAGTCAGCTTGTGCATTTGATCGAAATAGATTCTTGTACCCTGAGTATCACTTTCAACTCGAATAGTATGAAGTTTTGTAGAATCCATCGTTAAGGGCAGTTGCGCTAACCCGATCTGTTTTCTGCCCCCATCCTTGACCTCGAACATGACGATCCTTTGTAAAGCAGGGTTAACATCCACAGACCGAAAGTTGTTTTCATCCCCGTAGGAGAAGACAGTTTCGAAAGAATATTCAGCATCTCCGACATCCTGCGTGTTCAATATAAAATTAAACTCTGCCGTAAACGACTCCTTGTCGGCAATTTTACTGCTTAGCCACCTTGTTTCGTTGCCTGATGCAATGACATCCCAAGAGTTCTGCTCAAGCGGCTTACCGATTCCATCATAGAAATCAGGCATTTGGGGAACCGGTTGGGAGAAATGGGTAGCACCGAGTACGGCCATCTTGTTTCCATTAAAAACAATTCGGTCCATATTGAGTTTTCGAACAGGAGGACCCTCGGCCGAGCGGCCGACCAAATTATGATAAAAGATATAATAAGAGTCAAGATCGGGACCCATCACACTGGAACTGTGTCCCAGCCCGTTGAAATCTTTTTTGGTGCTGATCACAATCGGATTGTTTTCCGGCACGTTGTAGGT
>DASWUO010000057.1:0-11627 GCA_036401615.1 Bacilli bacterium
CGTGTACATCAGCTGCTTGGTGCGAATGTAATTTTTCGACGGCCTTCCTTCGATTAAGTAACTGGCAACGGTGAAAGGAGCTCCGGCAAAAGTAATCAGTGGAATCGTAAGCTCCCGATCCAAAATTCGAATCGTTTCTAGAATATGGGGTAGGTCCTTATTTACATCAATAGGCCGTAAATTTTGCACGTCTTGGAGGGAACGTATGGGATTGTGGATAACTGGACCAATATCCTTTATGATATCAAAGTCAATGCCAAGTGAGGCCACAGGATTCATAATATCTGAATACAGAATAGCAGCATCAACCCCGAGTTTCCGTACAGGAAGCATCGTGACTTCAGCTGCAAGCTCAGGCTGTCTGCAGATTTCCAACAGACTGTACCGCTCTTTGATCTTTCGGTAATCGGGGTCGTATCTGCCCGCTTGGCGCATATACCATACCGGCACAGTTTTGATCTCCTGCTTGCGGCAGGCTTTGAGAAAACTATCATTATAAGTCATCGCTTATCCTCGTCTTTCGTGAACTCTTATTCCCATTATGCCCTTTTTGAAGAAGGGTAACAACCTTAAGCACATTTAGAAAATGACAATACGTTGACAAAATCAAGGCAAGTATCTTCTCCCTCCATGATTAGAACCATATTACCGTTTTATACCTTTATCTAGTTTTTTTCTTTGCACAGCCTTTAACCTCTATCGTACCCTTATGGGAGATATCCCTTTAAGTCAGAATTCCGCAATAATCAGATTTAAACACCTCAAAGAAAAATTCAAATAATCCATCCAAAAACTTGAAAAGGGAATGTATGTTTGGTATAATTAAGGAACAAACGTTTGTGAAAAGGGGAATTTTTTAATGGAAAACTCTACTAATGCGGAAGAATTCTCTATAATAACACCCTCTCCTTCCATAGGAAGACTTTCTGCAAAAATGCACTCTACTATCTATGAAGAGGAATTTTCTACAATGACACAGTCTGTTACTATAGAAGAATTTCTTGTTGAATTTCAATCGGAAGAGATGTGTCTGCACTATTTGATTCAGCAGAAATGGCCTGCCGGTTATGCCTGCGACCGATGCGGCTGCCGTTCGGCTTATCGTACCCATACCCGCCGATTGCCGCTTTTTGAGTGTGTGGATTGCCGGTATCAGGCTTCACCCCTTGTCGGGACTGTCATAGAAGGCAGCCGAACCCCCTTGCGTAAATGGTTTGTGGCCTTGTTCCTGCTTTCCCAAGACACCATCAAGACCAATGCCACAGAACTAAGCCGGATCATTAATGTCACCTATAAGACCGGATGGCTGATCTTGCAGAAAATTCGTTACGCTATAGGGCAAGCCGATGCGAATGTTTCGTTATCGGGCCTTGTCTCGGTAACCGGAGCGATTTACGGTCAGCCTTATAATCCTACATTCAACCGCCATCCCCAGGAAACACCGGCACTGATCGGGGCCTCAATGAGTAATAAGTCAATGGATAATAAGTCAATGACTAATAAGTCGATGAACGATGCATCCAATAACGGCGGGTCGGCTAACGATGGTTCAAATAGCGAAGTACATGAGCCAACCTACGTCAAAATAAAACTTGTACCGGATGAACACCTCAATGAGAAAGACATATTGCGGAGTGCCACGGAAGCATATACCCGGCAGCATGTGGAGAAAGGCGCGACAACAAACTACATCATCAAGCGCTATATTAAATTGACTGAAAGACCGACCTATCCTTTATTCAAGGAATCCCGCAAGTGGATCAACAAAACCTTTCACGCTTTGGGTAGACGGCATCTTCAAGCCTATTTGAACGAATTCTGTTTCAGGCTCAACTGCAAGCTGCGGAACACAGTCTCCATTTTCCAAGAGTTGACGCAAATTTGCACCACCACCAAGACCATCACTTACGTGGCACTGATAGGTTAGCTGTAGTCCAATATTTCTGATTCAAGGGGATACCTCTCAGAAGGATGAATAGAAAGAGTTTATACGGAGGATGAAGAATTTCCCATTCTCGGCACATTGGTTATTTAACCCGGGCAATCGTAAGCCCGTCATATGCGGGGAGAATCGTACTCTCTAAGCGCGGATCGGTGGCTATCTGTTCATTAAATTTTCTCATGGCCAGTACTGATGGCGAGATTACCGCAGGATCCATAGACCGCCCGTGCATAAGGGCATTGTCTCCCACGATCATCGCTCCCGGATTGGCTAGACGGATAGCCCATTCCAAGTAATTCGGATAGTTTTCCTTATCCGCATCGATGAAGAAGAAATCGAACCTTTGATTTTCTTCGTTCAGCTCTTTTAACTTGTCCAAAGCCTCCCCCACCCGATATTGCACCTTATCTCCGAATCCAGCGGCCTCCAGATGTGTATACGCGATATCGGCAAATTCCTGTTTTAACTCTAAGGAAATAAGCAATCCTTCTTCCTTTAGCCCGCGGGCTAGGCAAATGCCGCTAACTCCTCCCAGCGCCCCAATCTCCAGCACCTTCATAGCTCCCGATGCCGCTGCTAAAAGGGTCAATAACCGTCCATATCCTGTTGCTATTGAAATTTCCGGCATGTTGTTTCGACGAATGCCATCTTTGGCTCTGTCCAGATCCTCGTCTGCCAGAAACAGAGATTCCACATATTCTTCAGCTGATAAACTCATGATTATTCCTCCATCTATTTTTTCGGATATGGGTTGTTTGTGTCCAGCAGGACTTTGTCCTATACTTATAGTATTGTTTTTCCAAGAAAACTACAACTTAAGCAACTAAATAAATGGAGTGGTCGGGACAATGTCCAAATATCAGTTAATTGCTACAACGCCTATGGGTCTAGAGGCTGTGGTTGCCCGTGAATTGAAGGATTTAGGTTATGATAAACAGAAGGTTGAGAATGGCCGTGTGACTTTTGAGGGCGATGAGTATGACATTTGCCGAACCAATCTTTGGCTGCGTACAGCAGGCCGCGTTCTTGTCAAGATGGGCGAGTTTGAGGCGCGAAGCTTTGAGGACTTGTTCGAGGGCACCAAGGCTCTGCCATGGCCGGAATGGATTCCGCAGGAGGCTGAGTTTCCGGTGGACGGCCGATCCCATAAATCGCAGCTTACCAGTGTCCCTGCTTGCCAGAGCATTGTGAAGAAAGCGATTGTTGAACGCATGAAGCAGAGCTACCGCACCGACTGGTTCCCGGAATCGGGAGCCAAGTATGTGGTAGAGGTCACGCTGCTTAATGATATTGCCACGTTAACGCTTGACACAACGGGGGCAGGCCTGCACAAGCGCGGCTACCGCAAGCTTGCGACAGAAGCTCCGCTTCGGGAGTCCATGGCTGCAGCAATGATCTTGCTGAGCCGCTGGCGCCCCGAGCGCCCGCTCTACGACCCGTTCTGCGGGTCGGGGACGATTCCGGTCGAGGCAGCGATGATCGGGTGGAACATGGCGCCGGGATTGCGGCGCACTTTTCATGCGGAGGCTTGGCAGACGCTGCCCGCCAAGCTGTGGCAGGACGCCCGCGAAGAAGCGTACGACCTGCTCCGGGACGATGTTCCCCTGAACATCGTTGGATCTGATATTGATGGAGAAGCCATCAATATCGCTTTGATCGCGGCTAAGAACGCCGGGCTTGGCAAAGAGCTGAAGTTCGAGATCAAACCCGTAAACCAGATCGACCCGCAGGGAGACTACGGCTGTTTGATCACGAACCCGCCCTACGGCGAAAGAATCGGCACCCACGATGAAGTGGAGAAAGTGATTCGCCAATTAGGTGCGGCTGCCAAGCCATTAAAGACTTGGTCCCACTTCATCCTAAGCCCCAACAAAAGTTTGGAAACCACCTTTGGCCGCCGTGCCGACAAGAAAAGAAAGCTCTTCAACGGTCAAATTGAATGCACGCTGTACCAGTACCTGGGTCCTCTCCCGCCCCGTCCGTAGATAAAACTTACCTAGGAAACTTATTTCCCTCTGACCTACTTTTCAGCGTTTGGGGAAAACTGTTTCTCTAGACCCACTCTATCTTCGTTTGTTATGATGGATGGAAGTTTTAGTCAGAAGCAGAGGTGAGCATCATGGAAAGCTACAGCAACCTGAAGAAGAGTGAAAAAGGCGCATGGATCAGCATCATCACCTATATCTTCTTATCCGCCTTTAAAGTGGCCGTTGGCAGTCTGACCCATTCCGATGTTTTGCTTGCCGATGGCCTGAACAACGCTACGGACATCATCGTTTCTATTGCGATCCTCATTGGACTCAAAGTATCTCAAAAACCTCCGGATCTCGATCATCCTTACGGACATTTTCGAGCTGAAACCATATCTGCGCTAATTGCTTCTTTTGTCATGGCGACGGTAGGCCTTAATGTTATTTTTAACGCGGGGCGCGTGTTATTCCAGGCAAACAAAACAGCCCCAGACATCACTGCGGCATGGGTAGCGATTTTCTGCGCCCTCGTTATGTACTTGGTCTATCTCTACAACCGCAATTTAGCTACCAAAGTAAATAACAAAACCTTAATGGCCGCCGCCCGCGACAATCGCTCCGATGCCTTTGTCAGCATAGGCGCCGCCATCGGGATCATCGGCTCACAATTCGGCCTGCCTTGGCTTGATCCCCTTGCCGCGGTCGCCGTTGGTTTTGCCATATGCAAGACGGCTTGGGATATTTTCCGCGAATCTTCCCATGCCCTAACCGATGGTTTCGACGAAACCAAGTTAACCGCCTTGCGCAAAACCATCCAGAAAACCTCCGGCGTCAGAGCCATCAACGATATCAAAGCCCGCATCTACGGCAGCAACGTCTTTATTGATGTAGTGGTGCAGGTAGATCCCACCCTCAACGTTGTGGACAGCCATCGTATCACAGAGGTCATCGAGAAAACGATGCTGAAGCAGCACAATATCTCCAATGTCCATATCCATATTGAACCGATGGAGCAGAAATAACTACCCGTAATAAGACCGGTACCAGTCCACAAAATGCCCGATGCCCACTTCAATTGAAGTGTTCGGTTTAAACCCAACAGCACTCATAAGATCATCCACATCCGCATAAGTCTCCGGCACATCTCCCGCCTGCAGGGGAAGATACACTTTAATCGCCTGCTTACCTAGCTTCTTCTCTATGACCTCTATTAAATAGGACAACTCCACCGACCGGTTATTGCCAATATTGTATATCCGATAAGGAGCATAGCTTGTGCCGGAATCAGGAGCATTTCCATCCCAATCCGGATTAGGCTGTGATTTGTGGTCGACTAATCTTACAATGCCCTCCACAATATCATCAATATAAGTGAAATCCCGTTTCATCAAACCGTGGTTGAACACTTGAATGGACTTACCCGCAAGAATTGCTTTGGTGAAGAGGAAATAAGACATATCCGGCCTGCCCCAAGGTCCGTATACGGTAAAAAAACGCAACCCGGTAGTAGGCAGTCCAAACAGATGGCTGTAGGTATGCGCCATTAATTCATTGGCCTTCTTCGTTGCGGCATACAGGCTCACAGGATGATCTACATTATCGTGGACGGAGAACGGCAGCTTCGTGTTCGCTCCATAGACCGAGCTGGAGGAGGCATAGATGAGGTGTTCTATATTGTGGTGGCGGCAGCACTCAAGCACATTCATAAAGCCGACAATATTGGAATCAATATACGCTTGGGGATTCGTCAGACTATAGCGCACACCGGCTTGGGCAGCCAGATGGATTACTATGGAAATGGGCTGCTGCTGGACAAAGACCTTCTCTACCTCTTGGCGATCCTCAATGGAAACTTGAACAAACTGAAATCTTTTATCATCCGACAACAGCTTCAACCGCGCTTGCTTGAGCGTTGCATCATAATAAGTGTTTAAATTATCGATCCCCGTCACACTGTGCCCTTCACTTAACAACCGTTTGGTTACATGATAACCGATAAACCCTGCGGCACCCGTCACTAAGATGTGCATACATAGACTCCCTCCGTCTTTAGACCAATCGGGGACCACCCGAAGGCAACCCTATAGAAATCATCTACTCCACCACAGCCCGGCCGATCGAGTGATAGATAAACCCGTGGGATTTCATAACCTCCAAGCCAAAACAATTGCGGCCATCAATCACAATAGGGGTTCGCATCAAGTTACGGACTTTGGCCAAGTCCATGTTCCTAACTTCATTCCATTCCGTGACAATCAGGCAAGCATCGCAATCCATTACGGTTTCATACACATCGTCACATAAAGTTACTTCCTCACTCAACTGCTTTCTCGCTCCCTCCAGTGCTACAGGGTCATAGGCCCATACAACCGCACCCAGCGCCAACAGAACGGAGATGATATCAAGGGAAGGGGCGCAGCGCAGGTCATCGGTATTCGGTTTGAAGGCAAGTCCCAGAACAGCAATATTCAAACCTTGTATTTCCACAAAAATATCCTCAAGTTTTCGCACAATCACCAGCCGCTGCTGATCGTTCGTGGCAATGACTGCTTTCATCAGCGCAAAATCATACCCCACCCTCTCGGCCATATGTACAATAGCGTGGGTATCCTTAGGGAAGCAAGACCCGCCAAACCCTAATCCGGCCAGTAGAAACTTCCCGCCAATCCGGCTGTCCAGCCCCATCCCTTCGGCGACCTTGGTCACGTCCGCATCAACCCCTTCACAGATGTGGGCTATGGCGTTGATGAAGGAAATTTTGGTAGCGAGAAAGGCATTTGAAGCGTACTTAATCATTTCAGCGCTTTCTCGATCCGTTGTGAAGACAGTGGTTCCAAAAGGCGCATGCAGCTCCTCGATGATCCGGGAAGCTTGGGGGCTCGCGGTCCCAATGATGGCCCGGTCCATGTGCATACAATCGAAAATAGCCGACCCTTCGCGAAGAAATTCCGGATTGGCCACAACATCGAACTCGATGGAAGGGTCCTTCAGGTGCTGCTGAATCACGGCATGAACCCATCGGCCTGTGCCAACGGGGACAGTGCTTTTATTGACGATGACCTTGTAGCCGTTCAGATGCTCCCCAATGGTCTGGGCCGCAGCCCGGATGTGCGTCAAATCCGCCTCCCCGCTTGGGGACATAGGGGTGCCCACTGCAATGAAGATGATCTCCGAAACAGCAATCGCCACCGCCACATCGCAAGTAAACCGGATGCGGCCCTCGGCTGTATTACGTTTCACCAGTTCTTTCAGCCCTGGCTCGTAGAAGGGAACCTCCCCTTCCTGGAGCCGGGCGATTCGGGCATGGTCAATGTCGGTGTAGATCACCTGATTGCCGATTTCCGCAAAACAAGCACCGGAAACCAATCCCACATACCCTGTGCCGAGGATGGTTATTTGTTTCATAGTTATACCTCTTTATGTTTAACCTGTTTTACTTTGCACATCTATAGGCTCTCTATGCAGTAAACGAGATATTTTATCCCAATGGTCCAAGACAATTTGGCACAGAAACGGATCAAACTGAGAACCGCAGCCGAATTCGATCTCTTCGGCAATATGTTCCAGGTGAAGCGCTTTGCGATAAGCCCGATGGGAGGCCATAGCATCCAGGGAGTCAGCAATACATAGAATTCGTCCGACCAGAGGAATACGCTCTCCCTGTAAGCCTTCCGGATAGCCTTGGCCATCCCACCTTTCATGATGATAAAGAACGCCAACAATCAATTGTTCAGAAATGCCCAAACTCTTGCATATTTTCGAACCTTCGATGGTATGGCTTCTCATAAGCATAAATTCTTCCTGAGACAGCGACCCTTTCTTTAATAATATAAAGTCTGGGATGCTAAGCTTGCCCACATCATGAATCAACCCGCTGTGATAAACTTTTTTGGGATCAAGGTTACCGGCAATTTGGGCAATGGCTTCACCAAGTAAAGCTACACGATCAGAATGCCCGTGAGTATAGGGGTCTTTGGCCTCTACACTTCGGGTCAAGGTTCGAATCGTCTGCAAATATTTGGCTTCAACCGTAGAATGCCACACCAGATCTTTGACCACAAAATAAATCAAAAAAACCAAAATAACATAGATCGTAAATAAATCAAGCATAATCACCATTTGTTCCAACCCGTTCCCGGGTTCGTACAAGATATACCCCCCAAGGCATATACTGACGACTAGAGAAATAAGGGCGGAATTCAAATAAATCTGCTTGTCCTTAAATAATAAGGCATAGATAGGGACCAATACGAAGACTCCGCCTAAGGCCCATTCTTGCATAAGAGAGAAAATAGCAGAAACCAGAAGCAAAGCGTTGAACACCAACACATAAGAAACAAGCCGGTTTGTCCACAATCGGTACAGATAAGAGGGCAGAAAACCAATCATCATAACCGTTACAACAGCTTGAATGTTTAATGCCGGCGATACGTAAAAGTGCCTAAGCATAAGAATCAGCAAACCAAATATCACGGAGATTTGGCCAATTAAGATAAGCTTTCGGGTTCTTACAAGTTCCTCTTTGTGTTGAATGGATATCGTCTCCGCTTCTAGAAATACAGTTTAATTTTTGCTCATAGTTTATAAAATCTCCATTATATTATTTATCCATTATACCATGGTTGGTTCCCTTTGCGCATATATAGAGCGAAACTGCCATGATATTTGTCTTAAATCTGTGATTCCAATAGTTATTGCAGAATTATGCCCTAACGGAGAATCACCAATCCTCGTTAGGGCATGAACTTGCTTTATCTGTCTTTTAAGGGGTTAATATATCTATATTATTGCATAACCAATCGTGGTTATTGCCATACTTCGCCCTAAGTTAGAGTAGCGATGCGGGTGTGCACTTTGCACCATTTCGGTGCAATCCCCCCCTTGTTGCCTACCCCTCCACCCGAGGCTTCGTCGGGTCGCAGCCCGGCCTCGCCACATTCGAAACCTCCGACAGCTTCGTCAAATAATAACATTCCTCCCGCGCCATGTGATCCAGCAGCAAGGGAGCCAGCGCACCCAACACCTCTGCATCGATTTCCATCTCCTCCAGCTCACAGAGAAACTCCGTGAACATCGCCATCGTCACCTCCACCTCCTTATTGAACCTTGATAACGCCGGAAACTCATTCAAGTTGGTCCGCATATAGCCAGCCAATTCCACGGCTTTTATATAGAACTGTTCAAAGTGCACCGCATAGTCCGCACTCTTCCCCTTCAACCGCTTCTCCACCGCATCCAACCGGTCATTGATCGCTCCGGCATGCCCCGCCGCGTCCACCAGCCAGATCAGGTGATAATGAATTGGATTAAACGGAGGCGGCATATTCCCGGCCACAAGCGAGCACAGGATGCGCAAATACTCCTCCGCCTCATTGACCATGTGGTTGAGAAACGTTGGCGCCAAACTGATTTTGATCTGGCCCGTCAAATGCCGCGCAATCAGATGCAGCTTGAAATTACGAATCTCCTGCGAATGCTGCATCGCCCTCTGATTAAGAGAACCCAACTCCACCCCGGCAGCACCCGCCACCCCGCGCGACGCCTCCAGCAACTGATCAAACGTATTGATAAAATAATGCGCTTTCTGCACCTCCTCCACCTCACTTGGCGACAGGGAATCAAAAATAAACCGCGCATGGTCACCTATAATCTGCAGCCAGAACTGGTGCTCGAACAACGCATCCTTAAAGTAAGCTTCATTGGTATTCATATTTACGCTCATAGATCCTCCTCGAAATTGTAGTAAGATTTTACCATCTCTCAAAGTCGCTGCATCGACAACCCTGGTGTTTTGGCAACCCCACCTCCACGCTCCAGTACCAAATATATGTACTTCTATCTAGTCCCATACGTGGACACATAAGATTATTCATGCATCTTTTCGTGTTACCATCCCTCATCGCTCCTTTTCTAAATATTAGTCTTTAAAAAAAATAAAAAGCCGGTTGGATGTGTTATCTCCTCCCAGGCTTTTATCCCTCCGTGTAAAATATAACGACGAGCAAAAATATGTATTATAACATATATATTATTTGTTCGTCACAAACTTATTGATTACCTGAAACAAATGGTCCCAACGGATCGGTTTGCTTATGTAATCATCCATGCCTGAAGAGAGGTATCTTTCTTTGTCCGTTTTGAAGGCATTGGCCGTTACGGCAATGATGGCAGGACATTCTTCTGTTGAGCACCACTCCCGTACTTGCCTTGCCGCTTCAATCCCATCCATTTCCGGCATGTGAATATCCATGAGAATGAGCTGGTAGCGGGTTCGTTTTACGGCTTCCAACACCGCGGTTCCCGTCTCTACTACGTCTGCCTCGATGCCTTTCTTCTGCAGCATCTTTAATAACACCGTTTGGTTAATCCGATTATCTTCGGCAATCAGGATGTGGACCGGCTTGGTACTGACTTCTGCGGCAGGTTCTTCATCATGGTTAGATTGAGAAATAACGGCTTGCGGAAGTTTAAACACAATGGTAAACATAAAGGTTGCACCCGTGCTCTCCGTTGGTTCAATCCAAATTTCCCCGCCCATCAGCTGAACCAGATTTTTACTGATCGCTAAACCCAGCCCGGTTCCGCTGTTCTTGCCCGTCAACGAGGAGTCCAACTGGGAGAAGGGTTGAAACAATTGGTGGATCTTTTCCTGGGGAATGCCGATTCCTGTATCCTTGATTATAAACTTCAGCTTCACCTCATCGAACTGTTGATGAATCTGCTCCACTGTAATGGAAACTCCGCCGGTTTGCGTAAACTTTATAGCGTTCCCCACTAAATTCGTCAGAATTTGTTTCAATCTCGGGGCATCTCCTACCAGAATGGACGGAACATCAGGGCGAATGGAGTACACCAGCTTTAATTTCTTCTCTCTTGCAAAAATAGACAGCATATCTATCATCTCGGCTATGCAAGACTGTAGAATAAATTTCTTCTCCATCAAGTCGATTTCTTCAGATTCAATCTTGGAAAAATCCAATATATCACTAATCAGCGAAAGCAGGGTATTCTCACTCTTCAGCAGGAAGTCTACATATTCCTTCTGCTCCGGGTTAAGGGGGGTGTCTGCCAGCAGGTGGGTCATGCCGATAATGCCATTGAGGGGGGTACGGATTTCATGGCTCATGGTGGCCAGAAACCGGCTTTTCGCCTTAGCCGCAGCTTCGGCCAGTTCTTTAGCCTGAATCAGCTCCCACTCCGTGTACTTTCGTTGGGTAATGTCTCTGACAAAAGCGCTAAATAAATAAGTATCTGCCAACTTTATAGCAGAAACAGTCAATTCCACAGGGAATTCATTCCCTTCCCGATGGATCGCGTTTAGTTCGATTCTCTTATTCAGAATACGGCTCTCTCCAGTTTCCAGAAACCTTCTGAATCCTTCTTTATGCTTTTCCCGAAAGGATTGAGGAATGATCAACTCCGACAAGTCCCGGCCAATCGCCTCCTCTTCCCTCCAACCAAAATGATCCTCGGCCCGGCCGTTCCACTCCACAATGACCCCCTTCGAATTCATCACAATAACGGCATCTAAAGCGGTATCTTTCAGTGTTTGAAACCGGTTTTTCATATCTTCAAGATTTACACTGGTTTGGTTACGACCTGTGATATCATCTGGAAAATTTACATTTCTGCTCATGTGACCCGCCCTTCTACAACCATTGGGTTACTCCCTCCCGCCACTAGCACGGGGACAAGTAAATATAATAAACAAATTA
>DASWUO010000058.1:0-4859 GCA_036401615.1 Bacilli bacterium
ATTTGGGCTTCTCAAGCTTGGGGGAGATTCTGGGCATTTGATCCCAAAGAAACATGGGCGCTGATTACCTTCTTATTCTATACTTGGTATCTTCATTTACGGCTTTCCAAGGGATGGCATGGCAGCAAATCTTCCTGGTTGGCGGTGATTGGTTTTCTGATCGTTTTGTTTACTTTAATTGGTGTAAATTTGGTGCTGGCCGGGTTGCATTCTTATGCGGAAATAAAATAAAAAGAAAAGTGAGATGTGATAACAATGAGTGAACGTAAGTTTTCGATTCTGGTTGTAGATGACGAAGAAAGAATACGCAGGTTACTGAGAATGTATCTTGAGAAGGAAGGCTATCAGATTGAGGAGGCAGAAGACGGGGAGGCAGCGCTGGCCAAAGCAACGGAGAAGGATTTTGACCTTATCTTACTAGACCTTATGCTGCCTGGAATGGATGGAATTGAAGTATGCACCAAACTGCGTCAGATCAAGTCTACCCCAATCATCATGCTCACGGCTAAGGGGGAAGAGGTTAACCGTGTCCAGGGCTTTGAAGTGGGCGCCGATGATTATGTAGTAAAGCCTTTTAGCCCGCGGGAAGTTATCTACCGGGTGAAAGCCATTTTACGCCGCTCGTCCGCGACAGCTTATTTATCTAAAGATGATAATGTCAGCAATAATATTGTTTTTCCTCATCTTGTTATTGAGCATGATGCTCATAGGGTTACAGCGGGTGGACAAGAAGTGGGCTTAACGCCCAAGGAATATGAACTATTGCATTACCTGGCAACCTCTCCGGACAAAGTGTTCTCAAGGGAGGATTTGCTGAAGGATGTTTGGAATTATGAATTTTTCGGGGATTTGAGAACGGTGGATACCCATGTGAAACGTCTTAGAGAGAAGCTGAACAAAGTGTCCCCCGAAGCCTCTGCCATGATTACTACGGTTTGGGGAGTAGGCTATAAACTAGAGGTGCCAAAATAAGTGGTCATTTGGAAGAGTGTAGTAGGCAAGTTATGGATGACCATCATTGCTCTGGTTGCTCTAGTGCTCATCATTCTGGGTTTGTTTCTGCTCGAGTATATAGATATTTATTTTAGTAATTCCAATTCCAACGATGTCAAGAAATTGTTTGTGTATACGGGGATCATAGGGTTCTTGCTTACGACATTTTTTGCCTTCTTCTTATCCACCAAGATAACGCAACCTCTGCTCCAGATGAAGAAAGCTGCAGATTTAATCACTCAGGGAGATTATGGCACCCGCGTGGTCATTAGATCTTCTGATGAAATTGGCGAGCTTGCCAAAACATTCAATCATATGGCTGAAGAGCTGGAAGAAACGATCAAAGATCTCAGCCATGAGAAAGAACATCTGGCGAGCGTCCTTAGAAGTATGGCCGATGCGGTTATTACCTTTGACGGTTATGGCAATATCATTCTTGCTAATCCACAGGGTGATCGAATCATTCGGGAATGGAGCAGCATATCTTGGATAGACCCGCTTCAGAAGGATCTGCCGGGTACACACCAGATTCCTGAACCCTTACAATCTTTATTTAAATCGGTCGTAGAAGCGAACAAAGAATTAACAGACAACCTTCATGTTCTCAACGGAGTATGGTCTGTAGTCATGGCCCCTTTAAATTCGAAAGATATGATCCGGGGGGCGGTGGCCGTGCTTCGTAACGTTACGGAAGAGTATCGGTTGGATAAACTGCGCAAGGACTTTGTGGCTAATGTTTCCCACGAGCTCAGGACTCCTTTATCCATGCTGCAGGGTTACAGTGAGGCGCTGTTGGATGATATACCGGGTTCGGCTGAGGAGAGAAAAGAATTGGTTCAAGTCATCCACGATGAATCCCTGCGTATGAGTAGACTTGTCGTTGATTTGCTTGATTTGGCCCGTATGGAGACTGGACACTTTGAGAGGAACTACCAGAGGGTCGATATCAAAATGTTAGTTCACCGGGTACAGCGAAAGTTTCTGGTGATGGCCCGGGAACAAGGTCTAGCTTTGAATTTAAGCTTTAGTGAAGAAGCATTGTTCGTGCAGCATGGGGATGAAGATCAGCTTGAGCAAGTTTTAACCAATTTGCTGGATAATGCGGTACGGCACTCACCCAGAGATTCACAAATTGAAATAACGGTCAGGCCTGTTTGGATTAAAGAAGTAGACGAAGCTGTAAAAATTGAAATAAAGGATCAAGGCTACGGCATTCCGGCAGAAGATCTGCCTTATATCTTTGAGCGGTTTTATAAAGCGGATAAGGCGCGAACAAGAGGGAATTCCGGGGGCACTGGATTGGGGCTCGCTATCGTGAAGAATATCGTAGAATCCCATCACGGTAACGTAGCGGTTGAGAGCGTGCCAGGACAAGGCACAACCTTCTCGATTGTTATTCCGTGTAATTGCCCATGACCCTTGGCTTAGATGGAGATCCGGCGTTGGCTAAGTTCACTCTCCAAATGCCTTTAATCCATAGAAGAATCATAAAAGGTACAATAAACCACACCCAGAATGACTTGGAAACCAATAAGATATAGTCAAATATTCCATGCCACAGGATAGGCAGCAATAAGGAATACAATAAGTACTTTGTTACCAGGGTTCCTTGTGAGAATTTAGCTTTTCCCAGATAATATCCCATAATTACGCCGAATAAAGCATGGCCGGAAACCGGAAGAAACGCACGAACCAATAAATCGGAAAAAGAGGATGTTTGGGTAACCGCGAAAATTACATTCTCAAGAGTGGCAAAACCAATCGAAGCAGCAACTGCATATACAATCCCATCATAAGGCTCATCAAATTCAGCATGTTTGTAAATGATGAAATAGAGGATGAGCCACTTCATGCACTCTTCAATTCCACCGGAAATGACAAAAGAAAATAAAGCCTTGCTTTCCCCAAATCCCAAGAGGAAACCATGCTGTAAAATCACGGTAGGGATAACTATAATAAGTCCCAATACATATAATTTAATGACCATGTTTACGGGTTCGGCTTCATACTTGTCCTTCAAGTAAAAGTAAATCAGTAAAGCTAATCCGGGAGCGATTGCTGCTGTCAATAAGGAAATCAACACCAAGGCACACTCCTTTATTTAAAGTGATTGCATATGACTTTAATGGCATCATCAGCAATAATCACCTTACCGTATTCTTCCAGAACTGCCCTAGTGACAGAGGTGGCCTCGCCATACTCTGAAAGTATGGAAATAAGGGCCTGATACTTCTGGTCTTCCAATTCGAGAGGTTCCAACTGCAGGATCCATTTATCTTTATAAAAGAAGAGAATACCTCCATCTAGAAGGTATACATTTATGATTTTGGCAACTGCCAGCAAATGTTCGAAATCCAAAAAAGCATAAGAGATTAAATCACTCTGTTCCAGAGTAACTTCCATTTCATAAACATCATCATCTTCCTCGTCAAGGAGATCACGTCTTATTTGGTTAAGTTCCATCTTTCCCCTTGTAACAATTACAACCATCCCTTGGGCAGGGAGTGCAAACACTTCAACAGCCAAAGGGCCGGAAGCATCAAATCCCAACTCGGAGTAAGCTTGATCCATCATTTCACTGAAGAGTTCATGTACTTTAGGAATTTCCCGCCACATATCGTCCTTTTGTATGCCACGCTCCATTAAGTCATCGAATGTAAGAAATATTCGAATCTTATCTTGGCCTAAGCGTTCAATTTTCATGGCAGACCCTCCCTTGCAGTCACTGTTGTGGTATAGAATATGAATTATGATATAATAATGTTAACACTAAATCAAAGTCATTGCACTACAAAAAAAATACAAACCCCAAAACATTCCCGCTTGGAATGAAGCCGGGAATGTTTTGGGGCCGTGGCTGTTACGGATACAATGTTATTGTGTTATTTGAGGTTTGCTAACATTATTATCCTGTAAAATTTCGTTGACTTGGTGCTTCACCCGAGGATCTTGATTAACGATATCTTCTACCTTTTCCATTCCGGTTTGGTTCTGGGAAGGATTCTGTTTATTTTGCTGCATCTTCGTACTCATATTCATCATCTTGTTCTTTGCTGTGTCTACAAGATTATTGATTGAGTCCCCTGCTTGGCTCCATGAGGAGGCCATTGTCGGCTTGTTGTTCCGTGAGAAATAGACTACTGCAGCAGCGCCAACCAAACTTCCAAATAAAAATCCGCCTATACGCATTTGATTCCCTCCATTTCTTTAATGGTTCAGTACTTATATTTAGCAAATAAGGCAGAAGAAATACATTATAAAATAAGGAAAATATGATAAAATAAATTATGCCATTATTTTATACAACAAGGGGAGACATCTATGAGCAGCAAACAGCGGCTATGGTCTGTATTGATCTTAATAATGGGGGGATTAACCTCATGCACCTCCGGTAATTCTCCGTCAGAACCACCTATTCATTCCATTCAGCCCGAATCGACCGCGACAGCTATAACATCGCCAGAATCGGTTATTACCTCAACCCCAATCCCGACTCCAACCGCCACTGTAACACCCGAAGTAATACAGAAGAGTTATCAAATGAATAAAAACTATTTTATCGTTCCCAAGGTTGATAGTGATAGTAAAAAGATAGTCCTGTTAACTTTCGATGACGGACCCAAAGAAAAAGCCATGATTGATGAAATCATTAACATTCTTGATAGACATAAAGCGAAAGCGATTTTTTTCGTGAATGGATATCGGATTAAACAAAATCCTGATTTATTAAAACTTATAGTTGACCGCGGCCAGATTATTGGAAATCATGCCTGGGACCATATTAATCTGAAGAAAGAGAGCAATGAAACCGTCACTAAACAAATTATGGACGTTCAGGAGATTGTCAAACAATTAACCGGCCAAAC